>CAVGEF010000180.1:0-2016 GCA_963628205.1 Bacteroidaceae bacterium | reverse complement strand
AAGTCCAAAAGCAACTTGTAAGATTACTATAGCGCCAATCGCAATTGCTCCGTACTTTATAAGAGGAATAATTAACTTCTCCAGAATTTTTTCTTTTATTTTATTTGTTATTCCGGTAACAAATTTAAATGGTTTTAATATAACATTAAAGGCTTTGCCAACGCCTTTCCCCGCTCTTTTGAAACCTCTGCCAACCCTGCGCAAGCCTTTTGGCATTTTTGTAAACTTCTTTGGAACTCGCTTAGAAAGTTTTCCTTTTACCTTGTTTATTCGAACTTTTCTTTTGTTTATTTTTGTCTGTCTCTTATGGGCTTTTTTCTGAGCCTTTTTAAACATTTTAGCTTCTCGCTTATCCATGCGAGCAAACTTCCGTTTAAAATGACCGCTATTTCGGATTTTATATCTCAGTCCGCCGACCTTGCCTTTTTCAAGAAAATTTCTGAAAGTGGCTTTCCGCGCGGCTCTGAGAACCCTCATAGCCTGAAAAACTTCATTAACTGTTCGAGCCGTTCTATAAGCAGAATAAACAGCATATAAACCATCTCCAAGAGCATGACCTCTTAATTTGAACATCATGTTTCGCATCATGGCTCCGGTCATCTTTTTCATTTTACTTATAGTTCCCAAAAGCTTCGATTTTTTATTCAGAAGCTCTCTCAGCGTCAGCGTCTGATTCAACAGATTAGCCATTTCGCTGTTTTTAGGCAAACTCTTTAACAGCTTATTGATTTGCTTTGTGCTTAAATCAGATATATTCACAGAGCCTCTGAGGAGGCCTTCTGCTTCTAAGTTCTTTCCTGCTAAACTAATTTCCTTTAGCAGAGTATTTATTCCTTCTTTTGTATCTAAATTAGCAGCTCCGAGAGTTCTTGCCCTCGCAAAAAAGTCGGTCAAGTCATTAGGAACTTTCATGTTTTTATCAGAAAAACGAGTCAATATATCAACAATTTGGTTTTCGCTCAAGGACGCAATGTCAATATTTGAATATCCTAATTTTTGAAGTGCGTCAAGGGTAGACTTTGAAAGTCCCCCATTATATAATTTTACACCAACCCCGTTGAGATACTGTACTGCGGTGAGCGCAGACAACGAACCTTCAGAAACGCCTTTCAACCGCAGAGCAACTTCAAACATGTTCTTTTGTTCGGCTGTCAAAGCCCGGCCTTCAAAAGTTCCGGTTGAAAGAGTCTTTTTTAAAGATTTGTTCGAGAGTCTTGTAATATCTATTTTAAGCGATGCCTTAGACAACTCTCTGAGGTCTTTATTTAAAGCTCTCCTGTCTTTTGCGGAACGAAGGCTATACTTTCTTCCACCCGTTGTTAAAGAAACTTTAGAGGGACTCGCATCAATCAAAGTCTGCCTGTTCAGAAGTCTCATTTCATCTTTAGCATTGAGCGCAGCTCCAATAGTTGTAATGCTATAAAGAGCAGAACCTCTGCCAAATAAATACTTGTAACCGGCTCCTAAATAAGTCGAATTAAATTCCTGAGACGGAGTTATGCGCCATAAAATATTTGAAGTAACTTGCCCTATAGCACGACTTCTGTTTTCTTTAAGCTGCTCTACTCCTCTAAGACCTCTTCCTACTGAACCGTCTCCCGCAAAACCCTGCTTATCTAAAACTAACTCCATTGATGCATTAGCCTGTCCTGAAGCATACATTTTATATAGTCTGTCAGCGTCGGCCAACATATCTTTTGTCAAAGAATCAATATCAGTAACTGTATCTCCTTTGACTCCTTTATACTGTCTTCTGGTTGCCTTAACCCATTTGGGGTTAAGATAATATTGGGCATTTGAAGAAGTGTTAAAACGAGACTCAACAAGCTTACGATTACGAATGTTCGCTCTGGCAACTCTTGACTGAGAGGCTAACTGTCCTCTTAAATCAGAATCGTCAAAAGACTTAATATCTGATGCGTAGCCCTTGAGAGTGACTGCGTTCTTTTGATTTTCAGCGTTCCAAGTTATATTCATGGTTCCGTCGGAGTTAAAAGACAGCAACATTAAGTGCTT
>CAVGEF010000179.1:1086-2072 GCA_963628205.1 Bacteroidaceae bacterium | reverse complement strand
TAATTTACCTTCAAGGGAAAATGCTATAGGAGAATCCTTCAAACTTGTTAATCTTTCTAATTTTTCATTTAAGCAATTTCCTACAGGATAACCAGCTGGAACAGAAAAACCAGCTCCTAAAAGGATTGCTACAGAATGTTGTTTGTTCATAAGTAAGATGCTTTAAGTAAAGGCAAGACAGCATGCTACCAATGGTAGAGCCATCTTGCCTCTTGAAAAGTTATTGATTTATTTTAATTTCCAACTCTCCCAATTACTTGAGATTGTTTTTGCTGGAATCACTGTTGGGGTCTGTGGTTTGCTATTGATAACAATAGATTGTTGGCTAACTTTTTCTGTCACAAAGTTACCCAATTGTTTCAACGTAACATCACCCTTCGTATCTTTCAGTTCTTTCAAAAGATAATAAGTGAATAGACCATGACCTTCCTTCTTGTATGGGTAAGCTGTTTCGTCACCTTGCGCAGCAGAGAATACTACAACATTACCAACAGGTACACCTCTATTGGCTTTTAAAGCTACGCCACGTGCTGATGCCAACATGTCGCCCTCACGCTTAGCACCACTGAAGCAAGCATCAAGAAATACCGTTACTGATTGTGATGGCACATTTCCTAAATCAGCATATAATTTCTCCAATGGATAGCCTGTGCTAGCGTCACTTCCATAACCATCAATAGGAAGTAAATAAGCATTCTTTGATGCTTCATCAGGAATGCCGTGTCCGGCATAATAGAAGATTGCTTTTGCTTTGCCCTTTCTTGTTTCAAGGACTTTGCCCAACCATCCAATTTCATGCTTCATATCATTCAAAGTTGCATTAATCGCTAAATGAATGTTCTCTTCTGGAAGCCCAAGTACATTTTTGCAATATTCTGCAAAAATTTTACCATCATTAGCAGCAAAAGGTACGCCTGCTTCTTTATTATAAGACTCATTTCCTATAACAACAGCAAAAACATTGTCTGCCTTGTTTCCTACGACAG
>CAVGEF010000179.1:0-1076 GCA_963628205.1 Bacteroidaceae bacterium | reverse complement strand
GGGATATTTTTATCAACGTCTGAAGTTAGAGAAGCAACTTGTATGTCAAAACTCTTTTCGTCAGACATTTTTTCTTCTACGACGATTTTTTTAGCAGCCATCGATTGATTAAGCTGTAAATCAATATGCTTGTCTATAGCGTATTTGCCATATTTTTCACGAATCTTGATGTCCAAAGGAATGCTATTTCCTTTGTAATTATCGGTAACAAGAAGAGGGAAGACAACAGATTTTGATGCACCTCCATTTAAAACGCTAAAACTACGATGACTACCATTTTCATCTGCAATCATAACACCTGTTGGGACAGAAAAGTCAACGGTGATATCTTCTGCATTTCCATGTTGGGTATTTTGCAAAAGTAATTGGATGTCAAAAGGCATCTTCTTTTTAAGAGTTTTGCCGTCTGCTGATGTAATTGCATAATCTACAATTTCCAATTTTGGAGCGACAAATTGTTTTGTTGCTACTGCTAATTGAATTGGATCCGCTCCCAATCCATGTGGTTCATTTACTTGAACGACTAAATCAACTTTTCCATTTTTAAGGTTCAAGTCTGAATAGATTGGGATTTGAATTTCTTTAGTCTCTCCAGCTTGTAGTGTTGGTAAATCAACAGAACCCAAGGTTAGACCTACAGTTGGATCTGCAGATAAAATGTTTGCTATACATTTACGAGCAGTTCCTTTACCCTTGTTTGTTATTTTAAATTTGATAAAGCAACTTTCACCTGCGTCAATAGCATTGTTGCCGCTAGGATCGACAAATTTTACAGAATTAGAGGCAATCTCTAAAATAGGTGGATTTCTTGGGTCAAAATCATCTACGTCTACAACTCTAGACGGAGTTCCTACATTGCCATTTTGACATGATGCAATCATAGCTTTTGCTTCATTCATTCCTAGCTCATAAGCTTTTGTAAACCATCCTAAAGCTTCATTAGGATTTTTTGCTACTCCTTCTCCATAAAAATACATCCAGCCAGCAAAGTATGCAGCTGCTGCATTTCCATTAGAGGCTGCTTTTTTGAACCAAGGTAAAGCTTGGCTATAACTTGCTTTTACTCCATTAGAACC
>CAVGEF010000178.1:0-2081 GCA_963628205.1 Bacteroidaceae bacterium | reverse complement strand
ATGGTAGCCTTCAAACTGGTTGCCTAACGCCCACTTTCAACCGTACAGGTCGAAATCTTTTGCAGGAGCTATTATAGCTCTTGCTTTGATGGAAAAGCATACGTACCAAATACGCTAATTATCACAAGTGTTGGAATTGACCAGAATAGCGGTGGAACCTATATCACAGGTCTCCATACATATCAAGGTCAATATGTACCTTTCAGAGGTCGCAAGACTCATCAAAACGTGCAGTTCAATGCCACAATAGTGCGCCAATACAAGCTGACTACGTAATTTTCAACAAGTGGTATGAGCCAGACCTAATGAATCGTAAAGGCGGTTGGGAAACAGGACAAAGACTCATTCAATATAAATAAACAATGGAAGAACCAAAACGTAGAGAAAATTGGCAAGACTTTGTTACAGCCAAGGAGATAGACAGATATAATGCCATCCAAATAAAAACGTGAATACTAAAAAATTAAGTCGTACGGATGGAGCTTTTCTTCAAAAGTTTGACCGAAAAACAAGAGTTTGCAATTTGTGTGGTAGAACTTTAGAAGAAGCAAAAGCATGGGGCGTTGTTACATTTGAAAATCCAAATGGTGAAAATATTCCGTTTGGATACGACCTTTTGTGTTTTGAATGCACGATGAAAGATATTTTATTCAAAGGGATTACCGGGCAAATATAGAGGAAGATGAAAAAGAACAAAGAGAAAGAACTTACATTGTGCCTTATAGGAGAAATGCTAGAAAAGGGTCTTGACGATGCTGACGAATATAAAAAATACTTTGTAAAGCTTACTCCAGAGCTGGCAGAGCACGTAATAAGCATGGTAGAAAACACAAATGACGATGACTGGGAGAAATATGAGCCATATCTTCCATTCGAAGTTTGGGATGATAAAGAATGTAACCAATGGCGCAGCCACATTGGTGAAATTATTCGAATTTCCTGGTTTAATGATCCTTACGATGAAATAATGGAGCACAAATCTTTTCCAGATGGCGTGAAGATACAATTTGCTGATGACATGTTGGACTTGTCATTAGATTGTATCAGTGACAACTTCTTTGATGGAGGAACAAACTACCCTCCTTATTGGGATTTTAGAGACCTCGACAAAGCCATAACACTATTAAAGGAAAATGGATTGTCTGATAAAGAAATATCAAAGAAATTCCATGCAAGTAGAAGAAATGCTATGCAAGGAACATTTCCTGGGATGATATAAAAATAAAAAATGGATTCAATGCTATTCACAATGACCTGCATTGCTGTTGTTGCAGTGGGTATTCTTCTGTGGAGTAATACAAAGGCAGGAAAGAAATGGTTGGATGACCTTTAAACGTAGAGATTATATGAAAGAGCAAATTGTGACCAAAAAGCACAGCCTTCCAGAGAAACAATTTGAACAGATGTTCGTTGGAAGTCCATTCACTGATGCCCAAAAATTGTATGCCTATCGATTTTCTTGCACGGCATTACTTGTTGCTGGAGTGGCTCTTTCTTGCTTTTGATATACAATGGCATTAGAAATAAGAAGCATACCTGTACTGACAGGTGAAACCGCAGAACGATTTATACGTGAGGCGGAGGAAAATGAGAGAAATCCCAAACGGAGAAAATTGCTTTTCTCGTTTGAGGATATTGATAGCATGATGGAACGTTCACGAAAATATCTAAAAGAGCATGGAGGAAAAGGACCTTTTGCAAAATAGATGTGGGGGCATTCCATATCCTGTAACGGCACAAGGAGAATTGGAGTCGTTCAGTTGTGGGGATGAGGATTTGGATGACTTCTTCCACAATGATGCATCTTTGTATGCAGGACAACTGCTTGGCAAGACATATTATTTTGCGACTGAGGGAAACAACCAACAAATAGTTTGTGCTTTTACCTTGGCTAATGACAGCATAAAAGCTGCATTGATACCAAATTCTTCAAGGAACAAGATACAAAGGAAAATACCAAATTCAAAGAGAACAAGGAGCTATCCCGCTGTTCTTATAGGAAGGTTGGGGGTTTCAAAGGATTTTCAAGGCAAGAATTTATCTGTTGGTTCACAAGTTATAGAGTTTATTGCATCTTGGTT
>CAVGEF010000177.1:0-2104 GCA_963628205.1 Bacteroidaceae bacterium | reverse complement strand
AAGTCCAGTATCAAGGGCTTTGACACCTCCTGCCCGAATATTCTCTTGAAGCCGATGTCTGTAAAAGGATTGATGTATCTTGACATATTCCACTTTTTTTGTTGTTGGCAAAGTTACTAAGTTTTTTCCATTCAACAAGTAGACTCCGTGTTTTTTTCGGTTGAATGAGGGAACAATACAGTGCAAAATGCACTCGTTTTGGTATTTTATTTTGTTTTTCTTCATTTGTTTAAAGAAAAAGCCATAACTTTGCATTCCGTAAATTCAACAAGCAAATTCAAACAAGCCTGAATATGTCAAACATATCATTACCAAGCAGCGTTTCTTGCGTGAAACGTAGAGATTTCCTTTTCATCACCATTCTTGCCTTTGTGGCAGTGACACTGTTCTCAACATCCTCGTTCTTATATAGCTTTAACCGTTGGTTTGACGCCAATTGCATCTACACTGTAGGCAAATCCATCTTTTGCGGCAAGGTACCCTACAGGGATTTGATCGACCACAAAGGGTTCCTGCTCTACTTTATCAATGGTGTTGGTTCGTTGATTTCGTTCAAGTCATTCTTTGGTATGTACATTCTGGAACTTGTTTCCGGCACTGTGTTTCTATGGACTTGCTATAAGACGTTACTCCTTTTTACAACGAGGAAAGTACTGTGCTTGATGCCCTTTGTCGCATTGGCGGCTTACGGCTCGATATGTTTTGAGCAGGGTGCAAGTGCGGAAGAATTTTGTCTGCCCTTCCTTTCAATCAGTTTTTATATTGGACTACGCTCAGTGGTGAAGCGGAAGATGCTGACACTGAGAGAGGCCTTTCTGTTGGGAGTTTTCGCTTCGTGTGTGTTTTGGATAAAGTACACCATTTGCGGACTGTTTGTCGGTCTGTGGATAGGTCTCTGCCTTTTCTATCTTCAAAACAAATTACAAGGACAGCTGCTAAAGAGCATCGGATGTTTTTGTTTGGGACTGGTCCCTGTATCGGCTGCCATCATTTTGTATTTTGCGCTCAATCACGCACTTTCAGACATGTGGTTGGTGTACTTCTGCTACAATCTGTTCAATTACACGATGGCAGCCGAACAATGTAGTGTATTTGAGAAACTTGTCAATCATGAATTGTCTGGATTGCTTGGATTTATCTCGAATCCAGTGCTGGGTTGTATGCTTATAGGCTCATTGATAGGACTCTATCTTAGGAAGGACAAAAAGGTGTTGTTGTTTTGGCTGGCTTGTCTCGTCTGTATGTTTTTGATGCTGTTCGTTGGTCGCAGTAATCTTTACACTCCGCTGCCTCTTGTCATAGGAACACCGTTTTGCCTATTGCTTGCAATGCGCATATTCAAGCAGTCCACATCTGTAAAGAAGCGCACCATGTATCTGACAATCCTGCTTTTGATCATGGTTTTTTGTGTGGGTCGGAACATAACAAAGTTCAAAATGATATTCGAGAGAGATTGCGCCGCATTAAGTATAAGCAAATTGATAATGGATGGCGAAGAACACGCTCCTACAATGATTGAATACGACATAATGGATTTAGGAGTGTACACCCTCTGTGGTTCTGTTCCAGACTGCAAACATTTTTGTCGTCTAAACCTTTTAATAGAACAACGGACTGTACAAGACGACTACATTGCCGACTGTCATCCTACTTATATTATATCTGACAAGCCTTTGGCGTTTGAAGGATACAAGTGCGTTTCAATACAGAAACTACAGGGTAAAACATTAAGGGAAATCTTACGAGACTATTTCCCCTCCATCAAGCCAATCGAAACTGTAAAAGAGTATTACATATATCGATACAGTAGTCCTAAAGCTCAATGAGAGCTTATAACCATCTTACGGTTGGCTCTGGTATTTCCGGAGCCAACCGTAACTGTTCTGCCAATCATGTCTTTTAGTAACGTGTAAAAAAAATAACTTGAGCAAAAAACCGCGTCTAAGAGCATGTAATGAAATCGTTCCATTTAGGGAGTTTGTCATCAAATACGATGCGGTAGTTCTTCTATGATTCGTAGGATTCATTAATGGGTCTTTTGGTTTATATGACAAAAAAATGGGGAGTATTATACACACTACAGTCGGGTCGCATGGTAATACTG
>CAVGEF010000176.1:0-2121 GCA_963628205.1 Bacteroidaceae bacterium | reverse complement strand
AACAACGTATTCCATTATCAATCTTTCATCCTTTGGATATATATCCATGCAGTGAAAATACTACCATTTATTCGCTCAATTTAAATAAGGCAAAGAAAAAGCCTCCTAGATTTTATCTAAGAGGCAATGTTTTTTGGACTTTCCCCATTTCTTTTGCCCGTGGGTTTATTAACTCCGCCCATATTTAACATTGATTTAGAAAATAAAACAATCAGTAAAGGCCAAAGCAACTTATTTTCTATTCATTTTTTGGTTGTTTTGTTTCTTTGCTGGCTTTATTTGTCGCCGGAAACAAAGAAAGCGATATTGAATGCCGAAATACAAAGGAAACCAATAAACGATGGCATGACAAAAATATTTGATGTTGGCTTAATTCTTTTATTTTCCACCGATTACAAAGAGCTGGATGTTCCTATCGATTTTTTGTATGCGATAGGCGACATGTGGAATTTGTTTACGATACGTTCGTTGTTGTAATAATCGATGTATTCGGCAATCGCTTTCATCAATGAATCCGTATCTTTGTACAAGCTCTCTTTCCCATAGAACATTTCTTCTTTCATTCTGCCAAAGAAATTTTCCGTTGGCGAATTGTCCAAACAGTTCCCTTTTCTTGACATCGATTGAAGCATTTCCAATTCTTTTACTTTCTTTTGGTATTGTTCCATCTGATATTGCCATCCCTGATCGCTGTGAAGGACCGCTCCTTTAATATATGGCCCATGTCTTTTTTCCAATTCCTTGAACATCTTCTTTATTTGCCTGAAGTCGGGATTGGCCGATAGATTGTATGCCAATATTTCTCTTGTATGGAAATCGATGATAGGGGATAGATAGAGCTTTCCGAAGGACGTTATGAAAACGGTGACATCGGTTCCGAGTTTTTGATACGGGGCCGTTGTTTCGAAATTCCTTTCGTAAGAAACGTATTTCCTTTGTTTTGGTCTTGCCTGGATGCCTAGCTTTTTCATCAAGCGCTCAACTTTTTTGTGATTAACTTTCGGCATATTTGATTCTTTTAGTTTCGCATTCAAAGCATCGGTGATTCTGGGAATTCCGTATTTTTGATAGTTACGATTGAAAATCTCGATGATCAAACCTTCGTAGAACTTGTCTTTGTTGCCTTTGTCGAGACGGTGTTTCATCTCGTAATAATAGGATTGCTTGGATAGATGAGCGACTTCGCAAAGCAGAGAGAAAGAATATTTTTCCCTTAATCCTTCAACAATTCTTACTTTTTCTTTGATTGCTTGCTTCTCTCTAGAATTAAGGGGAATGATTTTTTTAAGTATTCATTCTCGGCTTTCGTTCTCTCTAAATCTTCCAGGAGTTTTTTGTATTCTTTTTCAAGGACTTTGTCGTCGTGGCGTTTGTAAGCTTCTCTAGAATGGGTGTCTTTGATGGCTTCTTCGCCTTCTTTTTGATACTTGGCATACCAATCTCTCACAAGAGAGCGATCGCCAATGCACATATCCAAGGAAATGGAAGCAAACGATTCCCCATCGTTATGCCTTTTGATGGCTTTTAGCTTTTCTTCCCTTGTGTAAGTTCTTGTTTCTTTCTCGATAAAAGCCTTTTCCCCATATTTCCTATAGAGCTTGACCAAATATTTTATGGTTGATGTTGAGTAATTGTACTTCTTTGCCAAATCATGCAAAGAAACGCCTTCATCCGCATGTTCTTTGGCAATTTTGAGTCTATCCTCCTTGGTGTATTTCAGAGCATTGTTTGACATAAAAAATCCCCCATTTCATCTTACCCTGTCTGGGCAAAATTTTGGGGGAAATTTCATTATCACTGGCGGAGGAATAGGGATTTGAACCCTAGCTCCCCTTTCGAAGACTACGAGCTTTCCAAGCCCGCCCCTTCAGCCACTTGGGTATTCCTCCGTGTGAGCGTTATGTATTATATGTGGCTTCCTTTCCTTTTTCAATGGACAAGTAATATACTTTAGCCATGGTCATATATAGAGTGAGCGAAAGAGAAGACGGACAGAGAATAGAGAAGTTCGTGAGGAAGTCTCTTTCCGAAGCCCCCTTAAGCTTTATATACAAAGCCTTTCGCAAGAAAGACATCAAGGTCAACTCCCATTGGGTCAGCCCCGATTACATTGTTAAGGCC
>CAVGEF010000175.1:0-2133 GCA_963628205.1 Bacteroidaceae bacterium | reverse complement strand
ACGAAGTTAGAAGTGTTTTAGCACGGCTAGGACGGCTTGCGGAGCAGTACGGTTGCGCTGTAATTCTTGTAGGGCACTTGAATAAAGCGAAAGGCAACAAGGCAAATTATCGTGGACTTGGCTCGATAGATTTTCAAGCAGCCGCAAGGAGTGTGCTTGTTGTCGGAAGATTAAAGGACAAGCAAAATATCCGAGTAATGGCACACGAAAAATCTTCGCTTGCTCCCGAGGGCGAGCCGATTGCATTTGAACTTGATAAAGAAAACGGTTTTGCTTGGAAAGGACATTATGATATTTCTATTGATGATTTGCTCAACGGCTTTTCAAAAGAAACAAAAACGCAACAGGCGGAGAATTTAATAAAAGATTGTTTGTCGGACGGTAAGCAGGCTAATAAAGTCATCTCGAAAAAAGCAGAAAATATCGGCATATCGAAACGAGTGCTTGATGAAGCTAAAAAATCTCTCGGCGTAATCTCTACCAAGGCAAACAATCAATGGTATTGGCAGCTGCCCGGCTAACCTATCAAGGTTGCAACATTGCAAAGGTACGGGAGAACTGCAATGTTGCAATCTTCCTTTTCGGCGGGTAGTAACAATAGCAAAAAGTTTAGACGGGGTGTAGGGTGTCCTTTACAAAGGACAGCCCTGCTGGGGAGGCAACCGCAGTTGCCGGGGCAACGCCCCGCAGTCCCCTCGGAGAGCGCAAAACCTGCTTGCAGGTTGCATTTTTGATGGCTCCGCTGTCAAAAGTGCTTTTGCGTTACTCTTGACAAGAGTAACAGAACCGAGGATGAACAAGTTTATGAGATTGGAGGTGTATATAATGCAAAGAACGATAAGCGCAATGGTGGGTAAAGGCTCGGTCAATCACAACAGCCGCAAGTTTAAGGCTGAAAATGTTGACGGTAGCAGAACGCATTTGAACATTGATTATTGCAACGAGCCGATAAAGAAAATCTATCACGAATTGTTTGACGAAGCACTCAAAAGATACAATGAAAAGCAGGCAAGAGCCGACCGCAGAATAGAAAATTAGTGTGAAAGAAAAGGAAAGCGAGCCATAAAAAAGGGCACAAAAATAAAGCCCTAAAGAAAAATTGAATTTTAGGGCAATAAAAAAAGTAAAAAGCAGTAAATTAAGTGACAGACATACCCTGGAGTTTAAGAAAAGCAACAGCCTGATTGATTTGTTTTTGAAGTTGTTTTTGTTTAAGCTCATCAGGCATATCAATTTTGCAAAGGTCGGTAGAATTCCAGATTTCACCGGTAGAAAGCATTTGGAATATTGCAGTTAAAATCATTCTTGCAATAGCAATGACAGCTCGTTTCTTACCACGGCGTTTAGCGATTCTATCGTATTTGATACGATAATAAGGAGAATCCTTAGATTTAATGGCAGCGTGAGCAATCTCAACCAATGCAGGCTTGAGGTAAACACCGGCTCTTACAATTCTTACAGATTTCTTTTTACCGGCAGACTCGTTGTTACCGGGAGTAAGCCCTGCCCAACAGCAAAGGCGTTTAGAATTACCAAACTGCGACATATCATCACCGATTTCTGAAATGACAGTTATTGCCGAATTTCTATTGATACCCGGAATAGTACAAAGCAGTGCAATTAGACTTTCGTGTTTTTCGACCATTGAATTAATAACAGAGTCAACTTGTGCAATTTCATTTTCGAGAAAAGCAAGATGATTGCGAACAAATTGCATACGGGTCTTTTGTTCAGGCTCAATACAAAAACCTTGTATTGATTCAATAACAGTATCGGATTTCTTTTTTAATGACTTTTTGAGAAGAGATTTACAATATTCTTCATCAAAATCATTGGAAGATATTAGGTAATCTGTAATGGAACTTGCAGATACACCAAACATATCCGAAACAACTGCATCAAGAGCAACATTGCAAACGGTAAAAGCATTTTGGAAACGATTCTTTTCACTGCTCTTCATTGATGTCAGTTTGTAACGATAACGAGTGTATTCACGCAAAATACGAAACTCTTTCTTTGGAATGAAACTGCCGGGTACAAGACCTAATCTGAAAAGGTCGCCAATCCATTTGGAATCTTTAGTGTCATCCTTGTTACCTTTAACCGCTTTTACCCATTTAGGGTTTGCAATTA
>CAVGEF010000174.1:979-2148 GCA_963628205.1 Bacteroidaceae bacterium | reverse complement strand
GGGTATACCCTACTTTGCCGCACCCAACAATGATAATGTTCATGACAATATAATACCTTTCGTAATATAAAAATAATCGTTTAGCGACAGAGGAGGCAGAAAATCCATGATTTCCTGCCTGCCTGTTTCCTTTTTTCGCTGCGCACAGACATTATAGCATACAAGAGCGGGGACGGATAGAGGAAATCTTTGTGCAAGGTGCAAAAAGAGGAAAAAAATTTAAAAAAATTGAAAAAAAGACTTGCAATCAGGCAAAACATCATGTATACTAAGCACTGTTGTGACATTGATAGCGTAGAAACGTGAGGTTGCTGCATTAGATTGCAGGTTTTCCGTGGAGCGAATGTCAAGTTAAGAAACTGGCGACAAGTCACTGTATCACGAATAACGTCTACAAAAGGTAGAAACAACGTGCCAAATCATCAACGGGAAGATGTTTTGAGATCGAAAGTGGATGACACGCACGGGAATGTGTACAGTCACCGCTTGTCGTACTGATTTATAAGTGCGAAAAGGAGGCGACTTTTTTTATGGCAAGTCAAGTAATGAGAATCACATTGAAAGCTTATGATCATGAATTAGTTGATGCATCAGCTAAGAAGATCATCGAAACTGTAAAGAAAAACGGATCACAGGTGAGCGGACCGGTACCACTTCCAACTAAGAGAGAAGTTGTTACAATCTTAAGAGCTACTCACAAATACAAAGATTCCCGTGAACAGTTCGAGCAGAGAACTCATAAGAGACTCATCGATATCATGGCACCAACACAGAAGACAGTTGATGCATTATCTCGTTTAGAGATGCCGGCTGGTGTTTACATCGATATCAAAATGAAGAACAAATAAGAAGTTCTTCGCAAAATGAATTAGTTAATATCCTGAAGGGTTTTATATAGAAGCAATACAAAGGTTTACCCCTTTGGTTCCACTTATATGGACTTTCTAGGATGAACGGTTCCGCTACCCCACACTGATGGGCATGAAGCGTTCCGCTGTAGAGAAAACAGGAGGTAAAAAGAATGAAGAAAGCTATTTTAGCAACAAAAGTCGGAATGACTCAGATCTTCAATGCAGACGGTGTTTTAGTACCGGTTACTGTATTAGAAGCAGGTCCATGTTCTGTAACACAGATCAAAACTGTTGAGAACGATGGATACAGTGCAGTAC
>CAVGEF010000174.1:0-969 GCA_963628205.1 Bacteroidaceae bacterium | reverse complement strand
GTGCAGTACAGGTTGCATTTGCTGACAAGAAAGAAAAAGTTGTCAACAAAGATGCAAACGGAAAGAAAGAAATCAGAAACAGACATGGCGTAAACAAAGCTCAGATGGGACACTTTGCAAAAGCTGGTGTTACAGGAAAGAGATTTGTAAAAGAGTTCAAGTTTGAAAATGCTGATGAGTACAACTTAGGCGACGTAATCAAAGCTGACATCTTTGCAGAAGGCGACAAGATCGACGCAACTGCAATTTCTAAAGGTAAAGGTTTCCAGGGCGCTATTAAGAGATTAGGACAGCACAGAGGTCCTATGGCTCACGGTTCTAAATTCCATCGTCATCAGGGTTCCAATGGTGCATGTTCTTCACCAAGCCGTGTATTCAAGGGAAAAGGAATGCCTGGACATATGGGAAGCGTAAAAGTTACAACACAGAATCTTGAAGTTGTAAGAGTTGACGCTGAGAACAACCTGCTCTTAGTAAAAGGTGCTGTACCAGGAGCTAAGAAATGTTTAGTAACAATCAAAGAAACTGTTAAAGCAGGTAAATAGTGCTTAGATAGGAAAGGAGGAACTTAACGATGGCTAACGTAGCTGTTTATAATATGGAAGGCAAAGAAGTAGAAAGCCTGGAATTAAATGACGCAGTCTTCGGAGTAGAAGTAAACGAGCATTTAGTACACATGGCAGTGCTTCAGCAGCTGGCAAACAACCGCCAGGGAACACAGAAAGCAAAAACTCGTTCCGAAGTAAGCGGTGGTGGTAGAAAACCATGGAGACAGAAAGGAACAGGTCATGCAAGACAGGGTTCTACAAGAGCTCCACAGTGGACAGGTGGCGGAGTTGTATTCGCTCCAGTACCAAGAGATTATTCATTCAAGCTCAACAAGAAAGAGAAGAGAGCTGCATTAAAGTCTGCTCTTACATCAAGAGTTGTTGACAACAAGCTTGTTGTAGTTGATGAGTTAAAGCTTGA
>CAVGEF010000173.1:1262-2242 GCA_963628205.1 Bacteroidaceae bacterium | reverse complement strand
TCCTTGAAGGCTCGAAACTCAACATTTCTGCAGCGGAGTTTAAGACTCCGAAAAACAAAAAAAGGCAGAACTTGAAAGTTCGCCTAAAAAAACTGTCTAATTGAGCAAAACTCTTTTAGACAGTTTCTATTTTGAATATATAAAAATATTTTGACAACAGTTAGTCGGTTGTTATAAAGAAAGTATATTCCTCTAAGTCTTCATCCAGTGCCGAAACTGTAATTGTAATCAGTTCGTCATCACTTGAACCAACGCGAATTTCCGAGTTTGACTTAACTTCGTAATCCGTAGGGCCGTTACTGTTTTCGCTTTCAACTGTGACCTTTAAAAGCTCCTTTTCGTTTGCAATCAGTTGCGACTTATTGTCTATTAAAGAAGTTCTGCCGGTGTATTCTCCGGTTGGTTTGTTAGTTTGGAAAATCAATTTAGCATTTGGCAGTCCTTTGAACTTGTAAGTCTTTGTATCATCAGCAGAAGAAAGTTTGTCCTTGTAAACCTCTCCTAATTGCAAAGTACCGCCGGGAGTCTGTGCTTCCTTTGCTGTGAAACTCAGCTTTAAGGAATATCCGGGAGCATAGTCTAATATACAGCCGGGCGTTATTAGAGCAATGTAATCTCCTTTTTCAAGATATACAGACTCAGGACCTGTCCAATCATAAACGGTATTTTTCTTATCATCTGCCTTAAAAATATATACATTATCTCTCGATGCGAGCTTCCCCAACAGTAATGCTCTGGTGTCATCTTCAGGCGTTATTATTCCGCTTTCTTCAAGCGTAAATTTGTATTTGTTTACATCTTTTCCTCCGCTATTACTTCCTTTATACTCCGTATTAAGTTCAGCCTGTTTCAGAGAAGAACGAGGAATGCCATTCCAGAGAACGGTAAAACAAATAATACACGCAATTGAAATTGCGATGATTCTCTTTTTTCTGCGTTTTTTCTGTATTTGTTCTTGAACTTTTTTTATATGTTCATGA
>CAVGEF010000173.1:530-1252 GCA_963628205.1 Bacteroidaceae bacterium | reverse complement strand
GTTCATGAGCAAGAGCGGTAACAAGAGCTTCGTCCGCTTTTCTATAATTTTCTTCAATCAAGAAAAAATTGATATCCGGAGCCCGTTGTTCAATTGCCAGGTCTTTTGCTTGGCAATACAATTTGGCAGGAAGATTGTCAAATTGTCCATTTTTGTAACCCTCTATATCGGCAAGAAATCCATGGAAATAAATACTGTCATCATCTGTTGCTTCGATGCTTGCCTTAAAAAGTCCCCAATATCCCTGCCAACAATACGGACTCTTTTTAAGGGCTTCTGTAAAGTACTTCTCTGCCCCTTTAAAATCAGATTTTTTTAACAACTGATTTCCGAGTTCTATCTCTTCAGGAATGTTGTTACGAGGAGACTCTTGAGGATTCTCCTCTCTTGGGAATGCCGGACTTTCTTGATTCTGTTGTGGAGCTTCAGCGTAAGAAACTCCAAACAATTCGTTCATAGCATCGGCAAAAGCCGCCTGTTGGCTTGTCGGAATTTCTTGAAGGTCTTCCTTCTTAATAGCTCCCGAATCCATTAGCCGGCAAGCTATTGCGACATACTTCACCACAATCCAATTAGCATACGCTAATTTGTCGGAGAGCTCGTCCTGAAAAAAAGCAGCCACATTATTTTCACTGTTGTTAGAGCCGAACAAAGAAACAAAAGAGTTTCTAATTGAGTCATCTATTTTTTTACTCTGATATATATCATTCGCAGTCTTAATG
>CAVGEF010000173.1:0-520 GCA_963628205.1 Bacteroidaceae bacterium | reverse complement strand
CTGCCCGAGCAATAACATCATTTCTGCTTTGGCAGTTGTTTAGACAAAGAACTTCATGTAGGTCAGTCATTGAGACCCCTTTGTCTTTGAACTTTCTTATAACAACATCATTAAGTTGTTGCTTCAGTTTGTTAAAGGCTCCATATATATTAGATAGTTTTCGAGTAAGCATCCTTAGCTCGTTTACCTCTCTAATCTCATCTGAGCCGAACCGGTCTTTATACTGTTCGTAGAGATTCCGGACATCTTCAGCGTTTAAGCTCCAAACAGAAAAAGCAGAAGCGGCATTTTCGTAAACATCTTTGTTTTGAATGTTGCTTTCAACATATCCGACAATTTTCTTTATTTCTTCCGAAATCTCATTAGATGCCTTGGCTCGTTTGCCTGCATCCGTAAGTAAGTCCCAATCATTTTTCCACGCTTTCTTTTCTTGTTCATAGCGCTTTTTTAATTTTTCGGAACTGGCTTTCCCGTTAGCCCATTTGCTTTCATTTTTAACCTTTTCGAGAGCGTCTTTAAT
>CAVGEF010000172.1:0-2378 GCA_963628205.1 Bacteroidaceae bacterium | reverse complement strand
TTAATAAACGATCCATCAATAAGTGCATCGATACAGTCAGGGTCGGGTATAGCACCCTCCTTAAAAGGATAATATACTTTTGCTATTCTAAAATATTTGATAGCCTTGTCAAGACGTTCTATACATGAATATAATTCATTTTTACCTGCATAGATTTCTGGCGTTTTTAATTGGAAACATTTCATGGCAATTCTATATGCAGCCTCGCCGTCATTTTTTTCATTTGCAAGAAATTCGTCTTCAGTGTCATACTTTAGGCGGAGACGGTTGTCATCCTCTTCCAGCTCCTTAATGTCTTTCTGTTTTTGAGCAGTATTGACATTGTTTTGCTCGTTTCCAACGAGTATGTTCAAGAAAGTAGCTGCATTTTGATTTCCCAATACCATAGCTTGCTGATACCAATACTTAGCTTGCTCAGAGTCTTGTGGAAGTCCCTTTTGACCATGCTGGAACCACAGACCAATCTGACATGCAGCTTGTCCATCGCCATTTTCAGCTTTTTCCACATAGTCCTTTATAGGGGCGATGATATTTTGCTTCTCTTCCTGTTCTTTGGCAAGTTTCTGTTGGCGTGCTTCTTTTTGTGCCTTTTCCTCAGCCTCTTTCATGGCACGCAGTTCTGCCTCCATCTGTACTTTGCGCTTGGCATCCTCAAACTCTTTTCTATCTAACTCTGCCTGGCGTTGTCTATTGGCTTCAATCTGTGCCAAGCGTGCTTCTTCCAGTCTGCTTTCTTCTAATGCCGCATCCTCCTTTGCCTTACGCTCAGCCTCTTCTCTTGCTTTGCGTTCAGCTTCCTTTTGTGCTCTTAACTCAGCTTCTTCACGTTTTCTACGTTCTGCCTCCTCTTTAGCTTTACGCTCTGCTTCCTCTTTTGCTCTGCGTTCGGCATCTTCCTTGGCTTTGCGTTCTGCTGCCTCTTTCTCTCTTGCTATTTCCAAATTCTTTGGAGTGGCTGTAATACCATATTTCATAGCAAGTCTCACATCATCTGCCTGCTTTTGCAAGACATCAGTTATTCCTGTTGCCTGCATTGATTCCTTTGCAGCTTTTTTTATTTTATTGAATAATCCCATAGTTATGTTCTTTTTAATAATGATTCTATATTATATCTCACTAGTGCCTTTTAGAGGCAGTAGGGCTCCTCTTTTTAGCTTCTCTAATCCTTCTTTTAAATTGTTGGCATAAACAGTGTCATCAGCTTTTCTTTTTGCCTCTGTTGAAGCAATCGTAATTTGCTGAAAGTCTTTAGCCGTTTCTAAGTTTTGTAGATATGCTTCAATGCTTTCACCACTCAACTGTTGAAATAATTTATTGCAGAAATCCCAGGCATCTTTCTTATCTACAATTCTTGATTTTTTTTATATCATCGATAAGTTTGTCATATTTGTCCATATCTGTATTTTTTTGTTGTTAAAGAAATGTGTATGTACAGTACATACTCTTTTTGATAGTTATAGCTTGCCACTTATGGTATAAAACAAAATAGCAGCAAAGACTCTCCGACACTGAGACTTAACTCACATGTCGGAGGATCCTTACTGCTATGTCTTATGTTATTGTCCATAGAGCCAGACTTCCTTTTTGATGTCCTATGGCTCCAGTTTGGACGATTATTATTCTGGTTAAGTGCTAGTCTAAGCACAAAAATGCGTGAAGCCCACTGTTGCTCGCTTCACATCTTGAGGTCTTCGAACTTACCCGTCAGCCGAAACGAGCAACGAGACCCCACGCCGATATGTATAGATACTCTCTCATAGAGCCAGCTCTTTTTGGGAGCTGACTTATGAAAGGTACGTATATTACATACCCATAGGCATCATCATTGCATGGTTTCGTGACAGGCCATGAAGTGTTCGAAGTTTCACAATGTCAGAAAACCAAGCGCTAATAACGCTTTTCTTATGTTTGCCCTCAACCAACCGCCACTCTTTCAAGCGACATCGGCGCAGGGCTATTTGCCGTCAACGTACATATAAAGTACGAAACAACGTGTCAAAGATAATGAAAATTACGGAAACGACCAAACAAAAACCGAAAAGATTTATGTTTGGTCGCAGAATTTTTCGTGTTTTTATAGTTTTTTGATACAGAAACACTGTCTATCGAGAAAGGACAGTCTATTTAAAACTCCATCGGGAAGTTGAGACAATCTGTGTCTAGAAATACTACAAGTTCTCTAACGCGCGTACATTATATTATAGTACTAGCCATTGAACTTTCTCGTTTGGAACATGGTATCCTCTAGGTATTGACTGATATTGAGATGCTTAACAAGGCTAAAGTCGTGAGTACCATAGACAGCAAAGAGCCATCAAGAAAGAGTAAGTGTGGAAAATTTTTGCAAAGTTTTCTACTTAAAAATGGTTAATTAAATC
>CAVGEF010000171.1:0-2386 GCA_963628205.1 Bacteroidaceae bacterium | reverse complement strand
TGTGGAGAAAGATGAAATTTATGATGCAAAGTTCATCAGACGAGACCCAAGAGGTAACTACTCAGCACCTTTGCCAAAATATAGGGTACGCGGCTATGCTTGCCATTAAATCATGGCAAGTATAGCTGCATATTTAGAGTTTCCATTTTTCTTAGCAGTTTCTACGATAGAATGTACCTTTGCAAATATATCAGCTCCTTCGTCAGTTCGAAAACAGCCACTTACTTTTTGCTTTACTTTGATTTTTCTAACTCCTCGCTCGCTAGCATTATTATCGTATGGCACAGAGAAGTCCGTAAGGAAAGTGAACAAATAGTCCTTCACTTTGTATATGCCATTTTTGAAAGTCTCAAAGTCTTTGTGTAAATGAGTTAGGCTCTCTGTAAGCAACTTGCCCATTTTGTTTTTCAAACGCTTGACTTTATTGGCAGTCACGCCATTTGTCTTTCTTAGCCAGATGGCATCTCTCAGACATTTTTGAAAGCGTTTCGACCAATCTTGACTTTTGTCTAGTTCGTTTAAATATTCTGCATTTCTAAGCAAGTGGGCAAGACACACCTGGTGCTGTTTGACTTTCATCTTGAAGTAACTCCCATGCCGGTCTGTAACAAGAGTCGAGTTCGGCAATCCTTTTGGAAATTTAGAATCTATGGCAGGCATTCCCCTAGACTTCATTTGGTAAACATAAGTCAGCAACTCAGTTTGGAAAATCCAATTCCAATGAAGTTCTTTATTTACTGCTGCTCCAGTTTCATCTGCCCCAACTACAGGGGACTCTTCTACTCTCTTCCTGATTTCTTCATAAGCGAACTCTGATTTCTTTCCTATTTCCTTGAGAATGTTGGCAATAGTTCCCTGGCTAATCTTGCGATGGAAAAAGTCTGATACGGTCTCGGCAACCCTCTCCATGGAGAGGCATTGTACATGTATTAGATACACAACCATTGCCCTAAGATTCTTGCCATATGACACCCTGCTGTTTGGAGCATCCACTTTGTTGTGGTGTCCACAAGAGCAAACCTTCTCGAAATACTGATGCTCCGTAGTTTTCACCTTGGGGCTTTCTATGTCTATCACTTGTGATTTGCGAATCTTTTTGGCAGGAATACCCTCTAGGGATTTTCCGCAATGTTGACAGAAGCAAGGAGAATGCTCTACGATTTCATCTGGGTTCTCATTAGTGAGGAGGGTGTGTCCTTGGTGTCCCAGTTGACCGCCGCTCTTCTTGCCACTCTTTTTGCGCAAGCTTTTGGTTCTTCGTATAGCTTTGGCTTTGATTGATTCGCCAGTTGGAGGAGTGCTACTGTTTGTGCTGTTGAGTTCGGGTTTCTCGTATTTAGCCAAGCGTTCTTTCAGTTCTGCAATTTCCTTATCCTGAGCTTGAATCGTAAGTTTAGCCTCATGCATCTCTTTTTGATGCAAACTATCAAGCCTGTTCAGACGAGAAATCTCCGTACCTTGTTCTGATACGGTCTTTTGAAGTGAAGCCATCTTTTTATTGAGAGTCTTCAAGATTTCGTTTATGTCTGTAACTTGCTTGTTCATAGGTGCAAAGGTACAAAAAAAATCGCAAATAGCAAAATAAAACCAAAGGTATTTCTTGATTATTTTACTGATAACCAGCGAGTTGTACTTTATACTTTTCAAATTCTAGAAGACTCGTACCCCTCTACGTGATTCTAGATGACGCCCTCAAAAAAATACTATTCAAAGGGGTGCTGAGTAGTTACAAAGCGAAGGTGAAAGTTTAAAATAATCTAAATAGTTTGACCATGGATATAAAAGAATTTGCGCAAGAGTTTCAAGAGAACATCAATGTTGCCGTAGAAATGGGCAATACAGATTATGACCAAGAATTGGCTAATGCCATCTTGGAGTATCTTGAAGATAATGGTGAGGTGAATGCTCCTGAAATATGTTCTTTCCAAAAAACAAGGGCAAGAATTACGGCTTATGACTATAATGACGAAGCTGAATCATTGGACCTGTTTTATTTGGTGAAGGCTGACTCTTTGTTGGGTAAAGTGAACAACAGTAAAATCCAGCAAGGTTTTAGCTATTTGATGTCTTTCTACAGGGAAGCCATGAATGGCACGCTCTTAAAAACGGTTAGCGTGGAGAAGACGGAAGAGATAGTGGAAGTGGCAAAGTTGGTGCAAAGTACCAAAGGAGCCATTAATCAACTCCGTATTTATGTAATCACTAATGGACTTACCGACCCTTCTTGTGTTCCTGCTTCTGTAGATTCCGTTGAGGATGATTTTATCATTGAGTATAATGTTTGGGATATGCAACGAGTATTCCAACAGCATAATATTCGAGCTGGTAAGGAAAAGGTAGAAATAGATTTTCCTACAGAATATAACACAGAACTCCAATGTTTGAA
>CAVGEF010000170.1:0-2395 GCA_963628205.1 Bacteroidaceae bacterium | reverse complement strand
AGTTTTTCTTTTGCCATAAATAATACCTCTGGTAATAAAAGTTCCAAGTTCATACGAACCTTTACTTACTGGATAAAAATTTATGACTTTTTCATTCACGGTTTTGAAGTACAAATGAGACAAATTGCAGTGTAAGTTCTTTAAGAGTAAAAGAATATAAAAGCCATGAGGGAGCTTGACAGTAGTTTTAAGTTTGAATCAAAGCGAGCTGGCTTGGATTTAATCAAACGAGCTGTCTACTGATGAGAAAGCCCAAGCCTATGATGAGTTATATAATACATTTGAGGCACTAAAGGAAAGCTTGCTAGTACTAGGCTCTGATGACAGCCAAGTAGAAAACCTGTTGAACCAACTTTCCGATGAGGCTATCTCCTCTCTTATGAATAACAGACCATTCAGTTCTCTTGTGTACAAAAAAGAGAACAGTGGCTTGGAGTTTGAAAGTGGTGAACTGAACTATGCTGAAAGTCCATTTGACGAAAGCTCACTTATTAACAAATATCGAGATAAGTTTCTTCCAAAAGATAATGTTTTATTTATCCCAAACATAAAACAAAATCCAACCGAGCAAGAGGTAGCAACAATAAAGCAAATTGCTGTTGAATACCCAAGATATGAAGTAGCTAACGGTGTAGAGATGTGGGCTGGTCTTAATAATGATAGACATGAGATGCCCATGCAAAAAGAATACTTGACAGCAAGGCTTGTTTCTGAACTTCTTTCAGAAAGGCTTATACTTCTTCCTCGCTTTATGGATAGACAATTAAACCGTGTTGCAGGGTGGTTACGATTTGACAATTATTCCTTAGCCGATGGTATAAGTGCTATTGCTCAAGACGGAAGAACTTTTGAATTTAAGTTTGTAAATTCAAGAAAAAAAGTTGGTAATGCAATAAACACAGCAATGAACAAGGCAGATATAGGTATTGTCATTTTTTCTTCTAAAGATAGTTTGAAAAGACTTGATACTACGCAGTTTGAGACAAATGGTACAGGCTATATTATCAATATTCACAATCCAAATAACATAGAAGTCTATACCAATAAAAACACCCCCACAAAGTGGGGGCTTGACCACTCGGATACGAAGTCCAAGCTAAAACTTGGAAACCCAAGTTCTATTGAAAATATAGCATTGGAACTAAAGGCTGTCAATACCGAAGACCAAACTCCAATGGATTATGGTACATACCTTAAAATCGAAAAAGGCGGAGAGGTAACAGATGAAAATGTATTGAAAGAGCTTGAAAATACAGAAACTGTCAAAGTATATCGTTCCATGCAAATGATAGACGGCAAGCTCTACCCTCCCATGGCAGAGATTGTTGAAGGCAAAAGGCAAGAACCAACAGAACTTGGAAAATGGTATCGTGCAAGCGAAAGACCAGACCTTGCTATTCCATTATTAAACGATAACAAAACTGATTATAAAAGAGATAAGAATGGTAATGCAGTATATTATTTCAGACTAAAAAAGACATATCCAAATGGAGAGAAAGATACTCCTATGGATGTTTTATATAATCCATATTGGCATACGACTCTTGGTTTTCTAAACGACCAATTTAGCAGTGCATATAAAAGACCCAATCTTGTTATAGTTGAAGCAAAAATTCCAATTAACGAGCTTGATGGAACATATAAACCAATGAAAGCCTCCGACCCAACTGGAGAGAAAAAATGGAAGAGTGGAACAGTTAGTACGCAACTAGCAAAAATTACAGGAGAAAGAAGAGGAGTAATTCTTTCACGTTATAACAAAATTGTCCGTGTCCTTAGTGATACTGAAGTAGCACAAGGCATTGCCAAGCAATTAGAGGGGACAGGCATTGCTATTCCAGATAATGTAGTAACGCCAAGCCTTCTTACAGAACTAAAAAAACTAGGAACTAAAATTGAAGAAACTCAGTTAGTCGCAAAATACAAAGAAAGGATAATCCAAGACAATATCTACACCAAGAACATAGAGTATACATACGCTCAAGGCTCGCTGTTAGTTCCTTATACAACAGAGCAGATAATTGGAAGAATAAGGGTAGGCAAGCCAGGAGACGCTACTGACATACAAGCTTTACTAGAGACCGATAACCTTATGACTTCCTACCAAAGGAGCGTACTTACAAAAGAGCTGGAAGCCATAAGAACACTTACGGCTAACCCAATACTGTACCTAGAGAAGTATGAAAAGACAAAAGACTACAACCTAGCCTATGAAGAAACAGTAAAAGTTACAATTTATATTCTTTTACTCTTAAAGAACTTACACTGCAATTTGTCTCATTTGTACTTCAAAATCGTGAATGAAAAAGTCATAAATTTTTATCCAGTAAGTAAAGGTTTGTATGAACTTGGAACTTTTATTACCAGAGGTATTATTTATGGCAAAAGAAAAACT
>CAVGEF010000169.1:0-2417 GCA_963628205.1 Bacteroidaceae bacterium | reverse complement strand
TCCAAGCTCTTCTGCTTCTAAGATAAGTCCGTTTTCAAGCGCGTGCCACTTTGCTCTCCTGATGCGGCTTAAGGCTTCATCTCTTGCTACTCCCGATATCTCAAGCGTCATGGTTGGCGCAATGAAATTTTGTATAAGATAGTTTTTCTGCGCGGAGGCAAGCTCTTTTACCGGATTTCTTTCTTCTTTTATTGCCTTATCAGCCTTGATTTCCGGTGCTGCCTTTAGGATATCGTCTCTTTGAATATTGCTTCCTGTAAGCTCTACGTAGCCCGGATTTTCGTATTTTCCGATAAGGTATGCAGCGTAAGGCGCAAAGAGGTTACTTTCTCTTTTATATGACTCAACTACATAGGTCTTATCTTTAGTAAAAAGAAGTCTCCTTGCACCGCTTTTATCTATGACGACACCTTCTGAGAATGAGCCATCTTCTTTTAGGTCTGCAATAAAGAAAGGCTTTCTATCATCCACTGCGCGAAGCATGTGAGAGTTTTCATACTCAAAGCGGAGTCTTTCTTCTGTTAGGACGCTATCCTTTTCATAGCCTGAATGAGTACCAATTGTTGCAATCATATTTCGCATGAAGTTATCCTTACTTACAGTAGGCAGGATAACTGTGCTTTTGTCACTACCTTCTATTACGGAATAGAACCTTGCAACGCGCATATCACGTTCCATCTTATGTAGGATTTTGTTATCTACGTTTTGCACGACAGAAAGCTCAAACGGTTTAATTGGAGAACGCGCGGCCTTAATAAGGCGCTCTGGGTCTATTCTCTTTTCTTTTTCGTTTTTTCTAAAGCTTTGTAAAATTTCTTTAGCTTCTTCGTTATGCGCCTTTGAGGGAACTATCCAAGTCTCAACCGTGGCTCTAATTTCATTAGCCTTTTCGATATTCTTTTGCAGACGGTCATCCGCCCTTTTGATAACGTCAAATTGAATATGGTCTATATTTTGTTCGTTAAGCCTTTTAGAAAAAAGCTTCGCGTCCTCTGTATCATGTAAGATAATTACGTCTCCGATAGACTCTTTTAATCTGTCATTATCAGGAACGCCGTTATCATCAATGCAGTCAATTAAAAAGTCTTTTTCCGTAAAGATGCATTTTGTTATGTCTTTGCTTTGTATAGCCTGCGCTATAACGCTTAAAGCAGAAGACATAACTCCTAAGGCAACATGGAAATTTCCTTTTGGATATAAGCTTGCCATCTAATTTTTCCTTTCTGTTATAGTGACTTAGGCATTTTCTTTACTGCCTCGTCTAACTTTGCTATTGATTCTTCGTGCTCTTCTTTCTTTATCTCCTCCTCTATATCTTGTTCTGATGCTTCAATGTCAGACGGCATTTTCATATCCCCTAACTCTTGGTCTTTTTCTATCTGTTCAGCATTTTCAAAGCTAATGTCCTGCTCGGTGGGAGCTGCAGATGTCATCTTTAGCTTTTTTCTTTCCCTCTTAGGTTTTTGAGAAGAATTTGCCTGTGGTTCTTTTATTTGCTCTTCTTTTTTTTCTTCTTTGGGCTCTTCTACCGGAGGGGTCACAGCTTTTGGAGCTTCCTCTGAATTTTCCTTAGGAACTTCGGACAGAGTTTCTAAATGAGCTTCCTTAGAGACCTCGTTTGTTTCAGTTACATTTGGGCTTTCGTTAGAAACTTCTTTAGGCTCTTCTTTAGGCTCAGCTTTATCGGTATTTTCTTTAGACTTCTCTTCGTGGCTATTTACCGCCTGCGGCTCCTTTGGTGCGGGAGCTTCTTTTGATTTTTCGTTTTCAGATAAGCTATTTTGTTTTTCTTCTTTCTTTTCTTCCTTAGGCGCTTTCTTTTCTTTTTCTGTTTTCTTAGGCTTTTCAATAGGCTCGTCGGCCTTTATTTCGCTATTAAGTAACTCAGCAGCATCATCTTCAAAGCCGTCCATAAACTCAGGCTCAGTATTAAGAGGCGCAGCTTCGTGATGCTTCTTTTGAGGCTTTGCTGCCGCTATCTCCGGCTCTATATTTGTTTCTGCAATAGGCTTATCTGAAACCGGATTTTCCGTTATATTACTTGCAGCGGGCTCCTCATTTGGCGTTATGCTGTTATAGTTAGGGGTAACTTTTGCTTCAGCATTGTCCGCAGTACCGGCGTTAGAGCCAAAACCAATATCTATATTTATATGGAAGCCCTTCTTTACGCTTGGCTTATCCTTCTTTGTCTCTTCTTTTGCAGCTCTTTTTGCTTCGCGAAGCTCAGTTTTCTTTTTAGTAAGCTGCTCTGTGAGCTCTGTAATTTCATCTGTATAGAGGCTTATTTTGTCTTTAGCAGTAATCTCAGCTATCGGTTCTTCATTTTGTCTTTCAAGCTCTTCTTTTCTTTTTTTAACAAAGGTCTGTAAGTCCTTATTTTTCTCAGCGTCGTTAATGTATTTTGCATATAGCTCCGG
>CAVGEF010000168.1:0-2580 GCA_963628205.1 Bacteroidaceae bacterium | reverse complement strand
CATCTGTATCTAATTTACTTGGTAAATTATTCTTAGTAATCTTTGGTAGTTCTTCTTGTTGAGGCTTACCAAATAGATACTCTCTCATACATTTTTGTACTTCTTTGCCTATTTCTGTGGAATAAAGATAGTTGCACAAAGGTTGTAACATTTGTTTGTCTTTATCTCCATAAGGAGTATAGCAAAACAACATTTCTTTTTTAGCCAAAGCCAAACAAAGCCAATTATACATTAATTGTGCCTCTTTGTAGCCCTTATCTCCCTCATTTATATTAATGCTCTCAAACCAACGGCAAAGCCCTTGCAACAATAGTATTTGAAAGAATAAGCCCCAAATGGGTATTTTATCCAAACTTTTTAATGTTGTTGTTACTTTATTCTTAGCCTTACTTGGTGTGTTAGTATTGTCTTTAATAAATGTAGCCACCTCTTTCAATAGCTGCAAAAGATATTGCTTTAATTGGTATGCTAAAAAAGCATCTGTTTTGCCAACTCCAACAATACCATTATCCTTTAGCTCTTGCCAATATCCACACAAAGAGGCTTTACAATCATAAGCCTCCACCATAAGAAAATCATCCTCATTTTCATCCTCTAATGGTATATCGGTGTTACTTGCAAATAGCCCCTCTCCTTTTTGGGCATCATTTTGTATAATTGGAGTAATTATTTCATCTTGTATTTGTTGGGGTGCAACAATACTAATAGGCATAAAAAGCCACTCATTGCCTTGTGTGGGTGTTGTTTCTTCTTTATGTGCATTTTCTTCAATAGTTGATGCTGCTATCTTAAAGCCCAATTCAAGTCCTTTTGCATCCAATTTAGAAAACTCATAATAATCAGCCTCGTGTTGTAAAAAGGCTTTTGCAATTTCATCATTAAGATTATACCCAACTGCTTTAATTGCTTGTTCTGTAATATCTTTGGTTGAGGCAAAGGGGTTCTGTGCTCCCTCTGCCCTTGGTTCAAGTTCCCATATTTTTGTAAAGATAGCATTAAAAGACACTTCATTTTCTTTCATCCTCTTATGGTATCTTTTTATAATCTCATCCATTTGCTTTGAGTTGGCTTTATATGCTGCTTGCAATCTTTCTAAATCCCTCATATCTTACAATTTTAATTCTGGTAAGCTGTTTATTGCATCTTGTTTGAGGCTATCTATTGCCCTTGTGTACTTCTCGGTATGCTTTAATCCACTATGCCCCAAAAGGCTTGCAACCGTCTTTATGTTAGCCCCATTGTTTAGGATATTCACGGCAAAGCTATGTCTTGCACAATGCCAACTTATATGCTTGTTTATATCGGCACGTTTCATCCACCTTTTAAGGGCTTTAAGGCACATTTCATAACTTGGCAAAGGAAATATTGCCTCATCCCTATTGTTGGGGCTACTCGGTTCTCCTATCAGCTTTAATATGCCATCATTCAAAGGAATAATCACACCGCTATTGGCACTATGCCCCTTTGTCTTGTTTTGCTCAAACTTCAAAAGTTTGTTGGAGTAATCCACATTGGCAAATGTAAGGTCTTTCACATCACAAAACCTTAAACCACAATAGAGGCAAAATATAAATGCCCGTCTTATATTGGGGTTTTCATTGTCATAATGTGTTGCTATCAGTCGTTGTATTTCCTCTGGTGATAAAACCTCTTTCTTTAGTATCTGTTCATCTACCTTTATAACCACACCATTGCACGGGTTCTTTAACATAACATCGTGTTCAACGGCATACTTTACAACTTTCTTGAAACGTGCATAAATGCTTTTTGCACCCTCGCCAACACTTCTACTTTGTAGGTACTCGGTGTAAGCCTCAACCATATCTTTTGTTATCTGCTCTGGCTTTATCCTCTTTTCAAACTTGTTGTACTCTGGTGTATCGTGAAGAAAGTCCCTAAAGCGTTTTAAGGCTATAACAACCATTCTATAATCTTTCTTGGTGTATTTGTCTATATAGCTTTGAAAGTAATCCAGAAAGTTAATATCACGGTCTTTCTTCAATCGGTAGCCCTCAACACTCTCTAACAACTCTTGCCCACGCTCAAATCTAATCTTCTTTGCAAGTTCAAGTGTTTCTTTATTCTGTTGCCGTTCTATTGGGGTTCTGGGTGCTTGCCAAAGGTAGAGTTTAAGAAACTCCCTCTTTCTGTCTTTCCTCATTACCTCTTTATCCAACTTTTCAGAATATACTTTTTGATATCCAAAATAATAATCAAAAAAAAGGCTCTCTCGCCCATCTGATAGTATCTTAGCCCCTAACTTTGGGTTGTCGGTTGTATCTTGGCTGATAATGTATGTATTATCGCTCCTAATCTCCTTTTTTAATGCCATATCTTTACTTTCTTTTGTTTTCTTATGTTTGCAAAGATATAACTTTTCTTTTATCTGGGTAGCCAAAGGGTAGCCAAAAGCGGTAAAATATAGGCTTTTTTAAGAAACTAAGGGTTAATATACCTATTTGGCTACCTCTGATTTGCAATCACTTAGTTTCTTTTGGGTACACTTTGTTTTCTGGGTACAATATCGGCTCTGGGTACTGAGAGTCGGAATCTTCTTTTTGAAGGTTCCGATTTTTTTTT
>CAVGEF010000167.1:0-2622 GCA_963628205.1 Bacteroidaceae bacterium | reverse complement strand
TCCTTAAAGAATGTGGGAAAAATTTAAAGTGATTCGCCAAAGTCTCCTGCGACCGCAGATTTCATCAACCAAGCATTGTACACGCTGTCAAGATGAGCAATTGTATTATAAAAATTCCTTGCTGTCAAGAAATATGATAATGTTTGCGTTCCGCTCTTCGGAGCGGAATACTTCAGTCTGCCTCCTGCGTCCTTTGAAACATCAGCTCTGAAATTCTTTACATTGATTGTAATCGAACTGTTTCGTGCGGGGTCATAGGCAACCTCTACATTATACACCAAAGTACCTTCATCATTTGTGTCGGACATCTTAGGCTTTGCCTGTCCTTCAAGAATGGTGAATTTCCTCTTCTTTGTTGTGACATCGTCCACAAGGGCGATTCTGGACAGCTCCTTAATTGCCGGTACTTCAGCAATCGGGATGTTTGCAGTAAGGTTCATTGTGTTGCCGTTGGTGTTGTCATTAGCCCGCAAAACCACACGACAAAGATTTGTAGGCTCCAATGGATTTTTAGAGTCTATCGCAAAATAGCCCTCCAATCCCAAAAGCTTACAACCTGTTCTTGTTCCGGAGGGTCTGTTGACAACTTTGCCTACCTGATGCTTGTTTTCTGCCATAAATAATTACATCCTTTCTTTTGCTCGTTTATCAAGCGCTGCTTGAAATGAAGTCTTCTTAAATTCTCTCTTAGCCTCTTCGAGATAGACCGCTTCAATTTGATAAGAAACCTTACCATTGAAATGGTTTGCTCCAAGTTTGCCAACTACATTGACACGGTCGTATGGTTTCTCAAGGTACTCAGCTGCCTTTCCAAAATAGACAATATCAAAGTCTTTTCCAAAAAGCTTCAAATGCTGATTATCTGCTCCCATTGTTTTGTATGTTTTTCCCGCCTGAGGGAATAAACGCACATTGGGAATATAGAAGATAGGTTCATCATTTTCCTCGCCAAAAGGTCTGATTTCCTCAAGAGCATTCAGCGTTTCAATTATGCTTTTCTGAACATAATAAGGGCTGAGTTCAATATCATAATAAACATCTTCATCAGTATCTCTTACCGACAGAGAACAGGTACGCTCTTTAAATTCTTCGAGATTACTTTCCTGTAATGAAAGACCGGCAGCTGCCGCATGTCCGCCATAACGGTCAAGCAAATCCGAACAATTGTCTAAAATCTGCTTTACATTGTTATCTCCGAAAGTTCGGGCAGAACCCTTTATTATTCCGTCTTCCACTCTGGCAAAAACAAAAGCCGGGCACTGATATTTTTCGGCAATGCGTCCTGCAATAATACCTACCAGTCCTTCAGGGACCTCCATAACGAGACTTATAGCATTGTCGTTAGCTATGCCCTGTTCTTCAATCATTTTAGTTGCTTGTTCCATATAGGTTTCGGTGAGAGCTTTTCTCTGCTCATTGAGAGCTATCAACTCTTCAAGCAAATTTTGTTCTCCCAAAAGAAATCTGGCAGACTTTTCAGCTCCGGCATCTTCAAGGCGACCGGGAGCATTAAGTGTAGGACAAATTTTAAAACCGGCATCTCCTTCTGACAAACCGTATAAGTTATACGCTTGAGCCATAAGATATATCGGATAATTGTTAAGAGCCATAGGCAAATCCTTAGCAATCATCCAATTTTCTTCTCGAAGCGGAACACAATCGGCTACAGTAGCAAGAGCGGCAAGACCTCTTAACTCGTCAGAAAGAATTTTGGGCAAATCATATTCCTGACTGAGTTTATAAGTAAGTCCGCAACCACAATATCCTGTAAATTCAGCCTGCCCCGAAATAGCATTTGGGTCAACAATATAATCTGCTTCAGGCAGAGAACCATCCTCCTTGCCAAGATGGTGGTCAATAACAACAATCTTACATCCTTTTTCTTTTGCTGCTCTTATCGGGTCAAAAGCGACAATACCGTTATCAATAGTAACCAATAATGAATTGTCAGGAATTTCAGGCACAGCTTTCAAGCTGATACCATAACCTTCACTGAGTCTATGAGGGGTTCTGTGGATGATTTTTGTGCCGGGATAAACATATTTGAATAGTTTAACCGCACAAGCATCCGAAGTAACGCCATCAACATCATAGTCAGTAAAGATATAAAGCGTTCTTTTTTCATTGATAAGAGCCTCATCAATAAAAGCTTTAACATCTGCCAAAATTGGAATTTTGACTTCATGAGGATTGAGCTTTTTTAATCTTTCTTCGACCAAGGTTTCAAGATTTGAAACTCCGGGTCTTTTCTTAATCGCCATAATATCACTCCTTTTTTTTATATCTTTTTGCCAAAAGATTCATATATAATATGTCAGACAAAACAAACGGGAAAAGCCGCAACAACAGCTTCTCCCGTTAATTTAATTAGATATTTTAGTCGTTGCTGATTACAGACGGAAATGTTGGTCCTTTATCCACCGGTGCCAACAGCACTCTGCCGGTTCCTCGATAAACATTTACAAGTCCCTCGCCTGATGCGACGGAACCGACAAGCGTTTTTCCGCTCCTTTCAACAGTAAAACTCAAAGACGAACTCCATGCAATTGCAAAGTTCCCGTCAACTTTTAACACATCATTATTAAGGTCTACCACAACAAGCTCTTCCTTCGGACATCTCGA
>CAVGEF010000166.1:0-2721 GCA_963628205.1 Bacteroidaceae bacterium | reverse complement strand
GCCATGGTTTCTTGTTCCATGGACGGGTATGCCAAGCTTGGTGAACTCATGGGCAATATGGGCAACAATGTTTATGGCATAAAAGCTAATATGCAGGATGTTGAAAAGACAACGGCAACAGTTGACAGTTCTGTCAGTTATGAAACAGACAAGGATGGCAATCCAAAGAAAGACAAAAGCGGAAATGTTGAGGTAACTGTCACTGTTGATAATACAGTTTCTACATCTATTATTGAAAGTGTTGCTTCCATAAAGAATTCTCCTCAAAAAACTGAAGAACTCCAAAAACAGCTTGAGCAACCAATAAGTGATAATGAAGATGTTGCTAAAGCAGTACAAACGAAGTTGATGAAAGTAATAGAAAATGTACCAGCAGTAAACAACCCTGAGGAAATAAAAAATGACAGTGTGAAAGAAGCTTATAATGCTGTAAAAACAGCGCTTTCCAATATAAAGGACAGTATCACTGAAACTCCTACAAAAGCTGACCTTGCAACAGTTGCAATTGTCAATGATCTTGCTACAGCTGTAACAGATTTGGCAAGAGAGCTGTCAAATTCTGAGTCTTCATTGTCAGAGCCGGAAGTACAAGAGAAAGTTCTTAAACAAGCTGACAAAGCATTTGCTGCTCTTGATGCACTTAAAGTTACAACAACAGCCGGTACTCTTGATGTTCTTAACGACATTAGTTTCACTTCGCTTCTTAAGAGCTTCACAAGTGGCTCTTCTGACAATGCAAGCGGTATTTCCAAAGCAGGAGCTTCAAAAGATGAAAGTTCCACAGAAAGCGACTTTGACAAATATGAGAAACTTTTAGAAGATACTCTTAAAAGTATTGTTAAAATGGTCTCAGATGAAGATGGAAAATTCAATGACGAGAAATATAACAAGTTTATGTTCCAGCTAAGAGCCATAAGAACAGCGTATGAGATGACAGCTTGGTTGGTTACACCAACACTTGATACATCATCAGTTTTAACAACTGAGAAAGATGCTAAAGCATTTGCATTTATTGATGCTCTCATTAACGGTAAAAGCGTTGGAAAGAACAAATTTTCCACTAATGATGCCGTTCTTTACTCAATAGCTTTTGTTCTTACAGAAGGTGAAGATTTTTATAAAGACTACACAGGAGATTCTTCCAAGAATGTAGTTAAAGAAGTTCTCAAGATATATGTAGAGAACATTGCAAACGAAAATGGAAATAAAAATGATTTGAAAGCAAAATGGGACGAAATTAAAGAGCTTGTAAATAGTTTCAAGACTGGCGATGTAAGCAAGGATTTTGAAACTTTGTTAAATAAAGCAAAAACAGCTCTTAATACTAACCTTGTTATTGTTCTGGATGCCGGTTTTAACCTAAAGGGTACTCTTGAGAATTTCAAGGTGCTTTCCAAGGTAGAAACAACGACGTATGCCGATGCAATTTGTAAAGGATTGAAAGAGCTTAAAAAAAAGCTTGAAAGTAAGGAGGCAAACTGATGAAAAAAATATTTTTAGCACTTATTTTAATAGTTACATGTTTTTCATTTGTTTTTGCAGACGAAACAGCAAAAGTTGATCCTGTAACTTATGATTACATAAATTTTGCATACCAACCAACTCTTTCAAGATACAATTCAATGGGCCAAAGCGGGCTTGCCGTAGCCGGTAGACTTGATTCTTTTTACACAAACCCGGCAACACTTGCACAAAAGAGATTTGGACTTTCAATTCCAACGCTGTCTGTTACAATGTACAATCTTCAAAAACTTGTTTCCAATGAAGATGCAATGACAACTTTTAATAAAGTTGTAGCAAGAGAAGCTTCTGATGACGATTATATAGCATTAGCAGAAACTGTAATAAAGAACTTGGGACAAGGGTATGGAACGCTGGCTACAATTGATGGCGGGATTGGATTTTCTCTTGGTCTTTTTGGTGTTGGAACAAATTTTCAAGTAAAGCTTCATTCTTATGCAAACGGTTCGTCAAACTTGACAAATATTCAAATTATTCCGGAGCTTAACGTAGCTCAAACTTTGGCATTTGGTGTGAATATTATCAAAACTAATGCATTAAAGCTTCAAGTTGGTGTAGCAGGCCATTTTGTTTATAAAGCATATTTTAGCGAAATCTCAGCTTCAACAATGACAAACTTCCTGTCTGAAGATTCAGATACGGAAAAGATTATGAAACAAATAATTTGGGATACTCCTGTCATGGGCGGTTATGCTATTCCAATTGATGTTGGTGTAACGCTTTCTATTGCAAATGATACTATTCGTTTTAGTGCAACAGCCAACAACCTTAACGGCGTTTATAAAATGAAAAGCTACGCAGGATTTGGACAAATGGTTAACACTATTGCACAAAAAGAAGTTATTGAAGAGCCAGAAGAAAGTGCAGAGAACAAAACTTCTGTAGATTTTGAAGTCTCTACTCCTTGGACTCTCAACTTTGGATTTGCATTTGCACCGGATGTCATTTTCCATCCTGTCATTACAGTTGACCTTGTTGATATGGTTGAAATGGTCAAAAACTTCAGTTCTGATACATTCAGGGCATCGGATCTTCTTTTGCACTTGAATGCCGGAGCAGAAGTTTCTTTAGCATTTGTCAATCTCAGAGCAGGTATTAACCGCGGTTATTTGTCACTTGGTACCGGATTTGAGCTCCTTGGCATTAGAATTGACACCGCATACGGTTGGCAGGAATTTGGTGAAGAGCTTGGTGATAAAC
>CAVGEF010000165.1:1216-2737 GCA_963628205.1 Bacteroidaceae bacterium | reverse complement strand
TTTTTAAGCACCCCGTCGTCAATATGTTGCAGGGCGATGTCAAGATATTTGCAAACATTGTCGCGCTCACGCATCACACGCAACAAATCATATGGGAAATTATTGGGATAAGCGTAGTGGATACGCAGCCACTCCACCCCGTCGATATCAGAAAGCCTTTCAATAAGTTCTGGAAGAGCCTGGCGATGATAGATGTCCGTTCCGTAAGAAGTAGAGTCCTGGGCTATTATCTGAAATTCCTTTACGCCATTCGCGACCAAGGCCTTGACTTCATCAATAATGTCTTCAATGCTACGGCTAACCTGCCCGCCCGTTATCAAAGGGATTGCACAATAAGCACAACGCCTGTCGCAACCTTCAGAAATCTTTATGTAAGCATAATGTCGGGGAGTGGTAACTTCTCTTTGGACATTGGTCATGCAACTGTTGGCGCAATTTCGATCGTGTGCCTCCGGCTCAAGCGTACCATACTCTTCAACCAAAAAGTTAATCATCTTGTTCCAATCAAATTTGCCGAAGAAACGATCTACTTGGGGGATTTCTTCTTCAAGTTGCTCACGATAACGCTGGGACAAGCAACCCATAACATAAACCTTCTCAAGTTTGCCTTCTTCCTTCGAGTTGCAAAGTTCCAAAATCATATTGATGCTTTCTTCTTTGGCAGCCTCGATAAATCCACAAGTATTTACAACGGCAATACCGCCGTGAATTTCTTCCGGATTGCTATAAGCTTGAAATCCGTTGCTTTTGAGTTGAAAAATGAGATGCTCCGAGTCAACAAGATTCTTAGAGCATCCCATTGTTATGATATCTACTACGCGTTTCATCAATCGTTATTGTTGTCAAATAGAGATTTAACAAAAGCATCACGGTCGAACTTTTGCAAATCGTCCATCTTTTCGCCCAATCCAATATATTTCACCGGAACTTTAAGCATGTTTGAAATGCCGATAACAACTCCACCTTTAGCAGTACCGTCAAGTTTTGTTATTGCAAGCGAGTTTACCTCTGTAGCTTGCGAGAACTGCTTGGCTTGTTCAAATGCATTCTGTCCGGTAGAGCCGTCCAATACCAAAAGAACTTCGTTTGGAGCAGTGGGAATCACCTTCTTCGCAACGTTCTTTATTTTGGTAAGTTCATTCATTAAGGCAACCTTGTTGTGTAGCCTTCCTGCCGTATCGATAATAACGACGTCTGCTTTATTTGCAACGGCAGAATTAAGTGTGTCAAAAGCAACACTCGCAGGGTCGCTCCCCATTTGCTGCTTTACAACAGGCACACCAACCTTGTCGCCCCAAAATTGTAATTGGTCAATCGCTGCGGCACGAAAAGTATCGGCAGCTCCAAGCATCACCTTTTTGCCTTCTTGTTTGAACATGTTGGCGAGTTTGGCAATGGTCGTAGTTTTTCCAACACCGTTTACTCCCACAACTAAAATCACATATGGGTTTTCTGAATTTTCAGAGGAATTCTCGTCAGAAGTATTGCTACTTGACAACATCGCCGATATTTCTTCGCAAA
>CAVGEF010000165.1:0-1206 GCA_963628205.1 Bacteroidaceae bacterium | reverse complement strand
TCAATTCTTTTGTTCCAACATATTTGTCTCGGGCTACACGATTTTTTATCCGATCAATAATTTCCAAAGTAGTATCAACACCGACATCAGAAGTAAGCAATGTTTCCTCCAAAGCATCAAGGACATCATCGTCTATGGTGCTTTTGCCAACAACAGCATGACTAAGTTTCTCGAAAAAAGATTTCTTTGTTTTTTCAAGCCCTTCGTCAAGCTGCTGTTTTTTCTTTCTTGATAAGAAACCAAATGGATTCATTTACCCAATGCTTTGTTCAAGCCTTTTGCGATGTCGTCATTAGCTTTATTGGCAGCTTTATTTATTGCATCGTTTGCCTTTTGCTGAGCATTAGTAACCGCATTGTTCGCAGATTCTTTTGCCGTATTTTTAGCATTGTCTACCGAACTTTTAGCAGCAGCCTTAGCATTGTTTACGGTGTTGTCCACGGCATTTTTGGCATTTTGCTTTGTTTGTTCTACAGCATTCTTGGCGTTGTCAACAACATTCTGAGCCGCAGCTTTGGCTTTTGCTATAGAATCTTGCACCGCATTTGTTGTAGCATTTACAGCACCAGTTGCCGTCGAAACAGTTGCACCAAATGCGTTCTCTGTTGTAGACGAAACGGCATCGATAAGTTGTTTACCCGTATTATTGGCATTCTTGTAAAGAAGTTCTTTCTGCTCCTTATAGAATTCAGCTATCGTCTGCTTTTGTTCAGGTGTCATGTTTTCTGTAACGTCTTTATATTTTTCTTGAATGCTTGCCAATTTCGCCAGTAATTGTTCACTTATTTTTGCAGCAGTTTCTGCGTCAGGCGCATTGTTTATACTATCTGTAGCAGATGCGAATGCCGCAGAGATTTCGTCTTTCATCTGTTGTTCGCTTTTTTCGTTTGAACAAGAAACAACAGTACCAGCTACTAACAAAACAGCTATTAAAAGAGCCGATTCAATGATTTTTCTAACATCAATTCTCTTCATTGTTTTTATGATTTTATTGTTTGTACAAAAAATTACGATATCAATACTTACTCATTACTTTCTTGAATTCGTTCACCATCTCTGTAGCATTTGCGCCATGAAGATTCTGCGGAACAAATTTTGATACGGCATCGTTCAAAACCTTTATTTTAGAAGGATTTTTCGAGAATTCTTCTCTCAACACACGTATCTTCTCATAATATTGTATTCCCTCCACAAGACGTTCCATTC
>CAVGEF010000164.1:479-2764 GCA_963628205.1 Bacteroidaceae bacterium | reverse complement strand
GCCATAGGGCAAAAGATTGTATACACTCTGGCATGGTTCTTCCTGCCATTGGCATTGCTGGCACTTGCCGACCGGACATGGGCATGGACAAAATGGATAAGAAAACGTAAATCATTTTTTAATATTAGCAAAGAACATGAGAAAGAAAATTGTAGCAGGTAACTGGAAAATGAACATGAACCTGCAAGAAGGCATTGCTCTTGCCAAAGAGCTTAACGACACGCTGACAGCAAACAAGCCAAGTTGTGAAGTTATAATCTGCACTCCTTTCATTCATTTAGCAAGTATTGCTCAGTTCCTTGACCAAAGTATCATCGGATTGGGAGCAGAAAACTGTGCAGACAAAGAAAAAGGCGCGTACACTGGAGAAGTGTCTGCTGAAATGGTAAAGAGCACTGGAGCACAGTATGTTATTCTTGGTCACTCTGAACGCCGTGGATACTATAACGAAACGCCAGATGTTCTAAAAGAAAAGGTTCTACTTGCACTGAAAAACGGTCTTAAGGTTATTTTCTGTATTGGAGAGAGCCTTGAAGAACGTGAAGCAAACAAGCAGAATGAGGTGGTAAAAGCAGAACTTGAAGGTAGCGTTTTCAATCTCACGGCAGAAGAATTCCAAAACATCATCGTAGCATACGAACCTATTTGGGCTATTGGTACAGGTAAGACGGCTACAGCAGAGCAAGCTGAAGAAATACATGCTTACATCCGTAGTGTAATAGCTGACAAATACGGAAACGATACAGCCGAAAACACGACAATACTTTACGGCGGAAGCTGCAAAGCTAGCAATGCTCCTGAATTGTTTGCCAAACCAAATATTGACGGCGGACTTATTGGTGGAGCATCACTCAAAGTTGCCGACTTCAAGGGCATCATTGATGCCCGATAACTACACAACAACCTTATGTTGGGCTATCGGCAATTCGATAGCCTAGCATAAGGGTTCTGTAACTTAAGAAAATAAACATATGAAAAAGTTCATCGCTATATTAGTATTTGCCATGGGGCTGACTACTACAAGTAGGGCACAGTCTTTTCTCAATGAGCTACAAAAGCAAAAATCTGGAGAGGGAAAGATTAGCGTCAAGCAAAGCGCCGATATAGACAACTTAGTGAACAACGCACAACTAAAGCACGACCAGGAACAAACAACCAAACAGCAAACTATAGCTACTCAACAAACACAAGCAACAAAAAGCAAGTCTGCTGTCCCGACACCGTCACAAAGTGCTATTTCCACGGAGCAGCACCATTTGGACTCGTCAAAACACAAACAATCAGCGGAGCAAAAGCCACAACAAACCGAACAAAAGCAGCAGACATCCGAAAGACACATTGTCAAGCAGACGGATCAGACTGCAGAGTCCTCAAGCCACACATCTAATGTGGATACAGGAAAGAAAATGATGCGCAATAGTTATAAAGTAACAGGCTACCGCATCCAAGCATATTCAGGAGGAAATACAAGAGCCGACCGCGAAAAAGCCAACCGCATAGGCGACGAAATAAAGCAAAAATATCCCGAACAACCAGTATACGTGCATTTCTATTCTCCACGCTGGATATGCCGCGTAGGAAATTTCCGTTCATACAGCGAAGCCGCACAAATACTTAAGGGCATAAAAGCCATGGGATACAAACAAGCATGCATAGTGAAAGGAAAAATAACAGTAGCATATTGATAAAAATGGACACCGAAATAAATTTCAGACCTGGGCTTGACGAACTAGCAGCCCACTACAAAGACATTCTTGGATTACTCGGCGAAGATTCAGAAAGGGAAGGACTTCAGAAGACCCCAATGCGCGTGGCTAAGGCGATGCAGATGCTTACAAGAGGCTATTCTCAAGACGCGCACAAAGTTCTGACCGACGCCCTCTTCAAGGAGACTTACGACCAAATGGTTATTGTAAAAGACATTGAATTCTTCTCGCTATGCGAACATCATATGCTTCCTTTTTACGGTAAAGCCCATGTAGCATATATTCCAGACGGATACATTACAGGACTAAGTAAAATCGCAAGAGTTGTAGACGTGTTCAGCCACCGACTTCAAGTACAGGAAAGAATGACACAACAAATAAAAGAATGTATAAACGAAGCTCTTCATCCAAAAGGAGTTATGGTAATGATTGAGGCAAAACATATGTGTATGCAAATGCGCGGGGTAGAAAAACAAAACTCTGTCACCACCACATCTGACTTCTGCGGAATTTTCGAAGACCAAGCAAGGCGTCAGGAGTTTTTAAACCTGCTTGACAGAGGATAAGAAAAAAACATCT
>CAVGEF010000164.1:0-469 GCA_963628205.1 Bacteroidaceae bacterium | reverse complement strand
CAATGATTCCACAACCTTGCAGTTTAAGAAAAGAAGGACATAAATCCACCTTAAAAAAAAGAATTATTAACAACATGTGCGTAGTCAATTCTAACGGAAATGACTAAACACAAAAAACGAAGAAAGAAATGAAAAATTTCAAAAAGATTCTACCGCTTTTTATACTGGCGGTATGCATGGCTACAAGTGTGACTTCATGCCTCAGCGACAGTGATAGTGATGATGTATTGACACCAGAACAGGAAAAACTATACCGCACAAATATAAGCGGAACATATTACGGCAAGACATATTTCTATAATAGGGAAAACAAGAAAAGTTCAACATACTTTTATAACGACTCCATTTCAAGCATGGTGCTCCGTCAGAACTATGCGGATTCAACTATCATACTCGAGAGTTTCCCTGCAAAACTTTTATTTAAAGTACTTAAAACGACAAAAGATTACACCGAAGCACAACTAAACAA
>CAVGEF010000163.1:0-2972 GCA_963628205.1 Bacteroidaceae bacterium | reverse complement strand
CATACCTAACGATATCTACAACTGGAAAAGCCAGCCCTGGATAAAGACAACTGTTCCAGAAGGGAATGAACCAATCAACTACAAAAAGATTACCGATGACATTCTTTTCTTTGACTCCAAAGAATGTATTGCTATAGTGACGTTTATTAACCCTTTAAATAAAAAGAATGCTCTAATATTCGGATACAAACAAGTAATGTACAAGAAGTTACATGACAACGTTTCTGTAGGCGATGTACTAAGCCTACACTACATCAAAGAAAAAGATGGAAAAATAATTATAACAAAACAAGAAAAAACTATACTTCCCCAAAACCTCAATTATGCTAAATATGTGCAAGGCATTATAAGCAAAAAAGAAAACGAAGAATACGCTTTTCTCAATGCAGGATCAATAATGTGTTTCGTACCTCCTACTCTTGTTAAAAAGTTTGGCATAAGAAATGGCAACATGGTGAAAAGTCTTATTGTATATAAGTATAACAAGAAGAAAGCCACTTGGAATTGGTGTTGTGTAAAAGTGAAGAAAACAAACGAATACAAATAAAAAAACAATAATTGCTTATGAAAAAATACCTATATGGAGCCTCAGTGCAAGGAATACAAGCGTTCATCTTCCAAACGAACAAGTTGAAAGACATTGTTGGAGCAAGCGAATTAGTAAAAGACGTGTGTGACAAAATTTTCAAGGAGGAATTTCTATGCAATGGCGAGATTGTTGTCACAGCGGCTGGAAACGTAAAATGCATCTACGACAACGAAATAGAGTGCAAGAATACAGTTCTGAAGTTTCCTAAAAGAGTAATGGAAAAAGCACCGGGCATAACAATTAGTCAGGCGGTGGTAACACTTCAGGACGGCAACTCTGAATTAGATTTTCAAGCAGCTTGTAACGAGCTTGAAAAACGCTTACGAGCACAAAGAAACAAACGGTCAAAGAGCCTTACAATGGGTATAATGGCAATGGAACGTTCACGCACCACTGGACTTCCTGCCATCTGTATAGATAAAGAAAATGATTTCATTGATGCATGTACACAAAGTAAACGTATAGTTTTAAAAGACAACGGAGTTCAACTCGAATTATATAAAGATTTTTTTGGCAATGCTACTAGAATTAGGGAAGTTACAATGAACTTCAATGACCTGACTTCACATAACGAATGGCTAGCCATTATACATGCCGATGGTAATGGACTTGGAGAAGTGGTATCGCGCAAAAGCGGCACTTCTAAGGAATTGAAAGACTTTTCGGCAAATCTTGACAAATCAACCAAGAACGCTGCTAGACATGCATGTGAAACTATTGAAAGAGAAAAGAACGTTGATGTAAAGCGAGCCATTCGCCCCATAATACTGGGTGGCGACGACATGACCATAGTATGTCGAGCTGACATTGCATTAGAGTTTGTATTGAAATACCTTGAAAGTTTCGAAGAAGAAACAAAAAAAACGATAGGCGAACTTACAGCATGTGCAGGTATAGCATTCATAAAGTCTTCCTACCCATTCCACTATGGTTGTCAACTTGCCGAAGCTTTGTGTGCATTGGCAAAAAGCGATGCAAAATCTGAGAACATAAAGAATGCTAATAACGGAAAGATTGCATCATGCCTCATGTTCCATAAAGTGCAAAGTTGTTTCGTTGAGAATTTCAAAGAAATAGATAAAAAAGAACTTACGCCACAGAAAGGTTGTTCATACCGGAATGGTCCATATTACCTTAATAAACAAGAATCGCGCACATCGATAAAGACATTGCTTAACTGGAGCGAAGAAATTGCAAAAGAAGAAAACAACGATGTGAAGACATCTGTAAGAAAATGGTTAACAGATATGGCCACAGACAAAAACATGGCGCAGCAAGAAAGAGAAAGAAGACTATCTCTTTTAGATGGAGGAAAAAGGAAACTCTATGAAGAAATAACGCAAGAGACAATACGAAATGAAGTTGCATTTTACTCCGCATACGACGTACTCGCCTTGCATACAGTAAAACAACAACTTACCAAATAATACCTTAAATAAGAAACAGACATGGAACAAAACATAACATATACGATAAGTTTTTTCTCACAATGGCACTGCGGTTCTGGTCTGTCCGCAGGAGCAGATGTTGACGAACTCGTTATAAAAGACAAGAACGGAATGCCTTTCGTTCCTGGTAAAACAATAAAGGGCCTAATGCGCGAAGCTGCAGAAAATTATATAATGTATACAGGAGATGAAAGACTAAAGTCTCTGATTGACAGAGCATTTGGATCACAAGCCACAGACAACGAAGGCGGAATAAAAGGATGTATGTATTTTAGCAATGCTATATTAGACAAAAAAGAATATGAAGCCATCATAAGAAGCAAAACTCAAAAATACATGTATAACAAGGTTACAACCACGGCCATTGGCGATGATGGCATAGCCAAAGATTTCAGTCTACGCAGCATGGAGGTAACCGTCCCGTGCACCCTATATGGTTGCATATTCAACGTTCCGTCAGAATTAAGAGAAACAATATCCATCAGTTTAGGACTAATCAAGCGCATAGGACAAAAACGAAACAGAGGATTAGGCAGATGTGACATAAAAGAAGGAGGAGAGCTATGAAAACACTTAAATTTGAATGTATACTTTTATCAGATATCATAATCAACCAAAAAGCAGCAACGGAAGGGGTAAACACGACGCTTGATTTCATACCTGGAAATACATTTCTTGGTATAGTTGCTTCACGCTACACTGACTTCGGTAATAAAGCTATTGAAGTATTTCACAGAGGAAAAGTACGTTTCGGTGATGCACATCCTATGAGCAGAGACTTATGCAAGAAGCGGTCACTGCGTGTACCGTCTTCTATGTTCTATCCTAAGCAGAAGGGTATTGCTGGAGGATGCTATATAAGCCACTTCTATCATCGCGAAAATGACCACAAAAATGAAGGTCTTCCACAACAGTTAAAACAATGTAGACAAGGC
>CAVGEF010000162.1:0-3034 GCA_963628205.1 Bacteroidaceae bacterium | reverse complement strand
CTTTCTTGTATCTATATGCTAACCGCCGTGAGTTGTTGGAGTGTATCGGCAAAAGAAAGTGCTACCGATATGGAGAAAGATTCTGTCGAAAAACTTCTTGAAATCCAAAAACTCAAAGAGGCGGGCGTTTTGAACGAAGCGGAATTTGAGGAGCAAAAGAAACGTATTCTGGAGGAAGATAATAATGCTCCTCAAAAAACTGTTGTAAAAACGAGAAGCCTCTATTCTGACCTTTTGAATCTGTGGAGCAAACTTCATAGATTGTTCCGTCTTGACCAGAAGAAACAAGAAGAGTTGGCAACAAACAAATTGTCGTTGTTTGTTTTGGCAATAAACATTGTTTCATTTACAGGACTGACTGTATTGGTAAACAATGGTGCAATACTTAGCACCATGATGACATTGCCTTTGCTATTAGAAACGTCCTTGTTACTTTGGGGTATATGGAAATCCAACAATAAAATTTTGGTTTGTATTATGGCTGTCCTTATGGTTTTGCCTATAGTTGGACTTTTTCACATAACAGATTACTTAAACGTTTCTAAGGGGATTCGTTTGAAAGAAATAGAAGCTTTAATGAATAAGGCTTTTTTTGTTTCTTTTTTATACACTTTAGTGTCTTTCTTGTTAATGCCTCATAATGGTAAAGCAACATATAAGCTTATAAAGGTGTTGGCATTAGCAACAATACTCAATCCTGTCTTTTATGGATTATATTTAACTGGTGGAATAGTTGAAAGTTCTCATTATGATTACGTATCATTCTTTTCATTAAACAGAACAATTGGCTTATATGGTATTATCTTTTTTGCTGCATTTTGGTTTGCAAGTCATTTGATATATTCGATTCTCACAGGTCAATCATTTAGACAATCAATTGTTTCTGTTTTGAAAGGATGGACTACAATCTTCCAAGTTGCAAAGCGATATAAAAAGATTTGCTATGCAGTCGTAGGAGCGTTTGTTGTTTTCATTATCGGTTACAACATCAAGCATTACTATGACCAAAGGCAAGCCGCTATCGCTTGGGAGCAAAAGCAGATACAGGATTCTATTGCTAACGTAAAACGACAGGAGCAAGAGCGGAAAAATGCTATAATCCGTGCCGAAAGAGAACGCATTGCAGCTATAGAGCAAGCAAAGCGTGATTCTATTGATAAAGTAGAGCATCAATGGTTTGTAAAGAAGTATACTAAAATAGGTGTCATTTTTACAAATATTGAAATAACACGTGGCACAAATGACAATGGAACATCAATAAAGGGTATAAAATGCCGCATCTTTAATCCAACGAACAAGCCAATTAAATATGTTATAGCTCATTGCTACCCAATAAATGGCGTAGGTGATGTTATGGGCTATCCACAGAATTGTCGAGGAATAGGTCCTGTTGCCCCACATGATTTTGGAGAATGGACATTTGATGATGTATTTGAAGACAGAAATGATGTAATAGATGACATTAGTGCATATTTCACCATTGTTTACAGCAACGGTAGCAGCAAGGATGTAAAATGGAAGAATGCATACGTTGATGATTTCAAGACATCATGGTTTGAGTAAGAAATGGTAGTATCATGGTAAAATTAATCACATTATTTATAATGATTGTGCTTTCATCCTCTTTGAAGGCACAATCATTCACTTCCTGTGTGAACAATGCCGAAACTCGCATTAGCAAATTGAAAGAGGCTGAGAAACTGGTGGCATCGTCCATTCAAAATACAGAGGCGATGAAGGCTGCGGCACAACAAACAACCAATCCGCAACAATACATTGATTTTGTTGTTCTGAGATACGAGAGAAACAACCGAAAGATACAGTTGGCTATCGTTCAAGCAACAAACGAAGCGATAAAGAATCTTTCAGCTTTTGTTGGCAAGAGTGAGATTGACGAAATCGCACTGAAGGAAGGAATAACAAAATATTCCGATATGTCAGCCACGGCACACAAGTTTGCCAACGAGTTGCAAGAAAAGTTCTTTGACCATTTCTCTGCTTATCTCAACAACTATGGGTATGATTGCGAGTCCATATTCAGACAAGACAACATGGATTTGCTTTTGGAATATGAAGTTTATTAAAAATTACTGACTATGAAGAGTTTAAAAACAAAAATCGCTATGTCGCTATTGTTGGCGATGTTTTCATTTACCACATCATTAGCTGATAGTGGATATGTATTCAAAGGGAAAATTGGCAAATATCCTATTGTCCTGACTATTTGGGCAACAGCTGCATTTGCAGATGGTGAATATTACTATGTAAGTCAAGGTAAGAACAAACCTTTGAAACTTCAAGGTAACTATGACACAGAGGGGTATGAGGATGATGTTTGGTATTTTACAGAAACTGTGAACGGCAAGCGAAATGGAGCTTTCAAATTGAAATGGAGACGGTCTGTAAACAATGGCTATAAGAGAATGACTGGCACTTATGTAAACATCAAAGGAAATTCCTACTATGTAAATCTCACTTGTGTCAAAGTAATCAACAATCCCGACCATATTTAGCAAACGACTATGAGCAAATACGAAGAATTATCAAAGCTGAAAGAGCTTCTCGATGCAGGAGTTCTAAGCAAGGAAGAGTTTGAAGCAGAGAAGAAAAAGATTCTTGATACTTCCGAAGAAGTTAAGTCATCACCCACAACTTCAGCCAAGAAACCTGGCTTTTTCAGTCAGGAAGCCATAAGACAGAGACAGGAGGCATTTGAAAAATTGCCAAAAGCACAACAACAAGCAAGACAAGGTGCAGCTATAGGCTTTTGTGTTGTCTTTGTTATGTTCACATTTTTCATCCTTTTCTTTGCCATGATGTTTGGATGGGGTGGTGTTAAGGCTGCTTTCGAAAATTTATGGGGACTCTAAATTCTGAAACTTATGGATAAAGAAGCAATGAATAAACTCATGGAGATAAAGAAACTCTATGAGGCAGGTGTTTTGACCAAGGAAGAAATGGAGGCAGAGAAAGCTAAAATTCTGTCTCCTACCATCTTGCATAATACCAAGAATGATAACGGTTCAGGAACTAA
>CAVGEF010000161.1:516-3045 GCA_963628205.1 Bacteroidaceae bacterium | reverse complement strand
CGACTACAACTTTAAGCTAAAACATGCAAAGGAATTCCTTCAGGAAGGAAATAAGGTTCGCGCTTTTGTATTTTTCCGTGGCCGCTCAATTCTTTTTAAAGAGCAAGGAGAAGTGCTTCTTCTTCGTTTCGCCAATGATTTGGAAGAATACGGGAAAGTTGAGCAAATGCCTGCATTGGAAGGAAAGAAGATGTTTCTTTACATGTCCCCCAAGAAAGCTGGTGTAGCAAAGAAAAGCCAGCAAAAGATGGACAGAGAACGTAGAGAAGCAGAAGCAAAAGAAGCTACTACAGACCATTCAGATGAAGCTTTCAACACGCCATCAGACGGAGGTCTTTTTGCAAATGCGAAAAATGGTATTGACGCATTAAAGAAGTTGACAGAGAACTAACAAGAAATAATAATTATCAGCCAAGGCAGGCATAAGGCCGAAACTGTAATTACATAAAGAAAGGTGCGTAACGTCTTGGTATATACGTTGCCACTGTATATAATAACTAATTAAATCAAAAAAAAATGCCAAAAGTAAAGACAAACTCCGGTGCAAAGAAGAGATTCCGTTTCACCGGTACAGGTAAGATTAAGAGACATCACGCTTACCACAGTCACATTCTGACAAAGAAAACTAAAAAGCAAAAGCGTAATTTGGTACACACTGCCATTGTTGATGGAAGCAACATGAAGCAGGTACGTGATTTGCTGTGTCTCCGTTAATCCATTGTCTAACATCAAAAAGTAAGAAGAAACTATGCCAAGATCAGTAAATCACGTTGCCTCAAGAGCAAAAAGAAAAAGAATTTTAAAGCTTACACGCGGTTATTACGGAGCCCGCAAAAACGTTTGGACCGTAGCCAAGAACACTTGGGAGAAAGGTTTGACATATGCATACCGCGATCGTCGTAACAAAAAGCGTACATTCCGCGCACTTTGGATACAGCGTATCAATGCTGCAGCTCGCTTGGAAGATATGAGCTACTCAACTCTTATGGGTGCACTTCACAAGGCTGGTATTGAAATCAACCGTAAAGTTCTTGCAGACCTCGCAGTAAACAATCCTGAAGCATTCAAGGCAATTGTTGCTAAGGTTAAGTAAATAAAAACGACATACAAAAAAAGCATTGCAGAAGCAATGCTTTTTTTGTATATTACCCTCCCAATATTATTTCATTCCCTTCATAGATAAAGATATGCGATTGCGTTTACGGTCAATTTCCAAAACACGCACTCTAACATGCTGATGCAACTTTACGACCTGTGTCGGTTCTTCAACAAAACGGTCTGCAAGTTGGGAGATATGCACAAGCCCATCTTGATGCACACCAATATCTACGAAAGCTCCAAAATTCGTAATGTTAGTAACAATTCCAGGCAACTCCATTCCGACAATAAGTTCCTCTACGCATGTGACATTCTTATCAAATTCAAATTCTTTCAGCTCCTCACGCGGATCACGCCCGGGCTTTTCCAATTCGTGCAAGATGTCGGTAAGCGTGGGTATGCCAACATTTTCCGTTACATACTTCTTTATATCTATAAGGCTACGCTTTGCCTTGTCGTTTATAAGATCGGCAACAGAGCAATTACAATCCTTAGCCATCTGTTCTACAATCTTATAGCTTTCCGGATGAACAGCACTGTTGTCAAGAGGATTTTTGGCACCAGGAATACGCAAGAATCCGGCACACTGTTCAAATGCCGTAGGTCCTAGCCTTGAAACTTTCTTTAGTTGTGCGCGATTTGTGAATATGCCATTTTCACGCCTGTAGTCAACAATATTCTTTGCCAATGCCGGACCGAGCCCACTAACATAAGCCAAAAGATGTTGGCTTGCGGTATTCAGGTTTACTCCTACCGAATTTACACAACTTTGAACCGTAAAGTCAAGACTTTTCTTCAGTTTTGCTTGATCAACATCGTGCTGATACTGCCCTACTCCTATGCTCTTTGGATCAATCTTTACAAGTTCCGCCAATGGGTCCATCAGTCTTCTTCCTATAGATACGGCACCGCGAACGGTAACATCTTGATCTGGAAATTCATCCCTTGCTGTCTTGGAGGCAGAATAGACGGATGCTCCGTCTTCACTTACTACAAAGTGCTTTATATCCCGTCCGAAATCAAGTGATTTCACAAAAGCGACAGTTTCCCTACTTGCCGTTCCGTTGCCTATAGCTATTGCCTCCACATCGAAATCCTCAACCATTTTCTTCATTTGCTGTGCTGCAAGCGTGCGTTTATTAACAGGCGGATGTGGGAAAATAGCCTCATGATGCAGCAGATTTCCCTGCATATCCAGACACACGACCTTGCACCCTGTGCGGAAACCTGGGTCAACCCCCATTACACGCTTTTGCCCCAAAGGTGCAGAAAGCAATAACTGGCGCAAATTTTCCGCAAAAACAGTAATTGCCTCCTCGTCAGCTTTCTCCTTACTTGCATTAGCAAATTCTGTTTCTACGGCAGGTTTCAGCAACCGCTTGTATGAATCTTCAACAGCCTCGCCAACGAGTGTAGCACATTTTCCATAGC
>CAVGEF010000161.1:0-506 GCA_963628205.1 Bacteroidaceae bacterium | reverse complement strand
GCCTATGTGAAGAACATCGTCTCAATGGCTCAGAGAAATCAAAATAGTCTGAGAATTTGGCAGCATCTTCAGTTTCTGCCTTGCTCTTAACTACTTTCGATGTTATCATCGCCTCCCGACGAAAAGAATTTCTCAGTTGTTGACGCGACCGTTCGTCCATACTAACAACCTCGGCTATTATGTCTTGTGCCCCTTTTATTGCCATTTCAGCATCTTTCACATCACCTTTAACAAAACGCCTTGCCACAGCCTCAATATTGTTTTCACGCTGCAGCATGATTATCGTTGAAAGCGGTTCAAGCCCCAATTCACGGGCAATCTGTGCCCTTGTACGCCGTCTTGGTTTGAATGGCATGTATATATCCTCTAGCTCGTTCGCATCCCAACAATCATCTATGCGGTGTTGCAACTCTCCGGTCAACTTTCCTTGCTCTTCAATAGTCTTAATCACCGTATCTTTTCTCTTGGAAATCTCCTTCAGTTTGTCATACTGATCACAAATAGCC
>CAVGEF010000160.1:0-3125 GCA_963628205.1 Bacteroidaceae bacterium | reverse complement strand
GTTTAATGAGCTTACTTTTGAAGAAGACAAGCACATTTATAAGCTTGACGGAAGATATCTGCCATCAGTTACGACAGTGATGAAGCCGTTATCACAGGCTTTATATAAAGACGTTGACGAGTGTGTATTAAACAAAGCTGCCGAAAGAGGAACTGCCGTACACAATGCCATTGAAAATTACGCATTGTTTGGCATAGAAGATATTGAACCTGAGTATGAAGGATATTTCAATGCCTACAAAGACTGGCTTACTGACATGAACCCCAAAATACTTGGAACTGAATGCAGAGTATATCACAAGTATTTGCGATATGCAGGTACAGCTGATATGCCCGTTGAGATTGACGGTAAAAACATCCTGATTGATTTTAAAACATCTGCAAGTGTTAATAAGATGCTTACCGGAGTTCAGCTTGAAGCCTACTCAAAAGCCTTTGAAAGTCACGGATTGGTTTTTGACGGAAAAGCAATTTTGCATTTAAAGAGTAATGGAAAATATGACTGGACTTATTATGAGCGAAACGATTCCGAAAGCTGGGATGTGTTTGGCGCATTGATGCTGGTTTATAACCACATTCAAAAATATAGATGGAGGTAAAGTTATGGAAAACACAGAAAAAGTTGTTGCGGTTATTGAACCGCAGGAGGCAGTTGGAGAAAGTGAACTTGCTGTGCAGGTTACTGATATCGAAGTAAGGGCAGAAAATTTGCTCGTAACAGATGAATGTCAGTACGCCGAAGCAGGAGAATTTGGTGTTCTTCTCAAGCAGAAGATGGCAGAGGTTACATCTTTCTTTGCTCCAATGAAAAAATCAGCACATGATGCACATAAGCAGATATGTGACAGGGAGAAGCAAATGCTTGCTCCACTCAAAAATGCAGAAAAAGTCCTGAAAAAGTCAATGGGTGACTATGTTATCCAAAAAGAACGTGAAAGAAAAGAAGCGGAAGAAGCTGCACGAAGACTCGCAAAGGAAGAGTCAGAAAGAAAGCTTGCTGAAGCAATAAAGGCTGAAGCTAACGGTGATATTGATGCAGTTAATGCAGCAATGGCTGATGCGGCATTGGCTGAAACTGCATCCAGAATGGTAGTTGTTGAAAGTGACGCAACAAAGGTCAAGGGTGTAAGTGTAACAAAAGACTGGGAAATTACCGACATTGATTTGAATAAAGTTCCCGACTGTGTTGCAGGTGTACTCATTAGACCTGTTGATGAAAAGGCAGTAATTAAGCTTATAAGGGCGTCAAAAGGAACAATTAAAATTGAAGGTATAAATTATCAAGAAACAGCCAAAACGAGCTTTAGGAGGTCATAAACAATGAAAAATGAATTGATGTCAGTTAATTACGAAACTGCACTCGGAAATGTAGAGCTTGATGCAGAAACGGTAAAGCAGTATCTCGTCAAAGGAAATGGGAATGTATCAGATCAGGAAGTATTCTTGTTTGTAAAAATGTGTCAGGCGCAGAAGCTCAATCCTTTCGTCACAGGAGAAGTTTATCTCATTAAGTTTGGTACTGCACCTGCACAGATGGTTGTTGGATATGATACATATAAACGCAGAGCGGAAGAAAATCCTGACCACTTATATAAAGAAAGTGGAATCGTTGTTTGCCGTGGGACTTCTGGCGAAATTGTTCAAAAAGAAGGAGCTTGTCTATATCCGTCAGAAGAACTTGTTGGTGGATGGTGTAGGGTGCACAAACTCAAAAACGATCGAGAGGTTGTAACGTTTAAGGAAGTAAGCTTTACAGAGTATGACAAAGGCAATTCGATTTGGAAAGAAAAGCCGTGCACTATGATAGAAAAGGTTGCAATAAGTCAGTGCCTTCGTGAGGCTTATCCGAAAGATTATGAGGGCTTATATACTACCGAGGAACTTGCTCCTGCTCAGTATTGTGAAATCACCGATTCAAACGGAGAGATTATTGACAAAAGCGAACCTGAAGATGAGATTATTACCCAAGACGAAAGAAAAGAATTGTTCGCAAAGGCACAGGGCTTTTTTGGAAAAGAAAAGGGTAATGAAGTGTTAAAAAAGCTTATGGAAGCTGAAAATCTGAAATCAACAGCGCAGATGACAAAATCCATTCTTGCAAGAATAAATGATGAGCTTGATTTGGCTATTTCAAATGAGGCAGAAGCCAACTAAATGGCAAAGGCGGGAAAAAAGAAGTGCATTGGATAGCAGTACATGAGGAGGTTCTTGGCTCAAAGCTTAGAGGCTTCCGAAAACGGATAAAATGCTCTGAAGCCGAAGCTCTTGGCATTTTAACATTGCTATGGCTTTGGGCGAGGAAAAATGCTGATATAACTGGTTTGCTCGGCAACACAGATAGAGAAGATGTATCAAGTGCTCTTACTCCTTGTATAGGTAGTTATCTTAATGCTAATGAGGTTACAGAAGCACTTATAGAGGAAGGATGGTTGGATGAAACGGACGGTCAACTCTATGTTCACGATTGGTATGAGTGGCAGCAATATTGGTACAACTATCTCGAAAAGAAGGAAAAAGATAAGGTTCGCAAAAGGCTTGAAAGAGAAAAGGCTAAGTCTGATACGCCTAACAAGCCAGAAAAAGTCACATCTGAAGGAACTCCAAAAAAAGAAAAGAAACCGAAAAAGAAGCAGTATGCCGACAAAGTTCGGATGCAACCAGCAGAATATGAAAAGCTCGTTAAAACGTATGGTAAAGAGTTCACCGATAAGCTCATAGAGGAACTTGACAACTATAAGGCTGCGACAGGCAAAAAATACGCAGAAGATTACCGTGCGATTTTAAACTGGGTCGTTGATAAGTGCGAAAAGAAATACCCGAATCTTATGAAAAGGCAAACTTCGAGCAATGACACACAAGATGATGAAAATCCGTTTGCATCGTATAAATGAGTTCCATTAAAACAGAGTTAAGGAGGAATGATTTATGAAAGAAAACAAACTTTGGTATGCAATACAGGAAGACCATGATGATAATGACTGGGGAACCGGGTCATACATCTATGCGGAAGCTGTTAAAATGGCTAAAGAACAGAATTGTACAATCATAGCGGTCATTGATGGCGATGAGTGCATAGAGGAAATCACAGATTTTTGAAAAAGCACGGAGGAGGTTATATGAGCGAGA
>CAVGEF010000159.1:1684-3148 GCA_963628205.1 Bacteroidaceae bacterium | reverse complement strand
TTTCGATGCGACTCAGATTGTTTAAAAGCAGAAAGACGACATAAAAAGTTGTTTTAAAAGAACGAAGCTGTTAATCTTCATCTTCATCAACAAATACATCTATGCCTGTCAGACCGTCCTCATCTTCTTCAAAGTTCCAACCTTCATCATCGTTATCGTCCTCTTCATCATCGAAAAAACCGTTTTCTTCGAGAGCTTCGGAAAGAGTTTCTAAAGACTCGTCGTCTTCACAGGTGTCGTATAACTTGGTCATCAAAAGAGTTTCAAGCTGTTCAAAATAATCGGCGTACTTCTCATAAAGTTCCGAATCCTCATCCACTTCTGTGATTTCGCCCGAAGGCGAATCCTCAAAGTCGGCCGGGTCATAAGAAGTCATTATCGAATGCTTGAAGCAATACTCGTCAGGATGCAAGGTGCTATAGTCAAGAGAGCTCAAAAACAGAACTAACAGCTCATCATCATCCGAGTCATATAACGGACCGGCCTGAGCCGTAATTGAAAAGTTCGTGTCGTCTGACGATGAAACCTCCACATCAACATCAATGTCTACAGTGTCGGAAGCGACCCATTCGTAAAGGGGGCTCGCAGCAACAGCCTCGGTAAAATCATTTTGATATTGACCGAAAAGGTCACAGATTGTTTTGTTCATTTCCAAAAGAGCTTTCTTAAACAAACTAACGAATTCGTCACGGTATAAGTTGCTCAAACAAAACGGACAAGCAGTTTTTATTAACTCCGAAAGCGGCACTTCTTTGTTCCGGCGCAAATTATCGACAAAGCTCTTTGTGAAGACATCATAAGAGATGAGGTCGATGCAAGAGCTTCCGAAAAGATAAGCAAGTCCGACATCAAGCCAAAGGTTTTGCTTCAAATTTTCGTTATATACCGGTCCGAGTTCAAGATGAACCTTCAGTCCGATATTGTCGTTGTTTTCGTTATTGCAACCAAGCACGAGAAGCTGTACCGGTGTGTTTTCGGGAATAGCAGATGATGTCATAAGAGTTCTCCTTAAATGTAAATTTCGCTGCTTCAGCACAGACAGGCGGAAGTCCTTTTGTTGAAGCCTCACTGTAAATATGTTAGATGAGTTTTTCAAATGTTTGTTTTGTCCGTAAGACGCAAAAGAGCCCCTGAGAATAATCTCAAAAGCTCTAATTGTTTAAACTGCATACGCCATCTTCTTGAAATGCTTTTTAGAGTCTACTTTTGAATCATAGATAATCATAGCGTCAATAAGTTCATCGGTAGAGTCTATGTTTTTGATGTTCGGCAAATCCAGCGCATCAAATGTGTCGTATGACAAGTCACAATTAGGTGAAACTTGTCCTTTTGCTGTGACATACATCATTTCGCATTCGTTGTCTTCTTTGTTATCTTCCCAATCATCACAACTTACCAAATTAAATTTTGCACTGTATTCCGGAATTCTGTTACTATAGCAGTTATCTTTTGCCCTGCCTTCAA
>CAVGEF010000159.1:926-1626 GCA_963628205.1 Bacteroidaceae bacterium | reverse complement strand
GCCTTCAAGAATAACATAATTCTCTTTCAACTCACTTCTGTGAGTTACGAAGGAAAAAGCATCATAAGCCGGGTGAAACATCAACGGCTTACGGTAAAGTTCGGCATATGACTGCTTATGATATCTGTCTGTTGAGATATCGAAGGAGCATATATCTTTGTCGTCGCAGTAGACATAAAATTCCACTAAAGCTCTCATAAGTTCCGGATTGTAAAGCGTACCGTTAGAAGCAACATAAAAAGCGCCAACTGATTTTTTTGACGCAATTATGTAGTCGATGATTTTAGCGATTTCTCTTCCGTACATAGTAGGTTCTCCGCCCGAAAAAGTTATTGTTCTGATGCCCGTTACAAGGTCAATAGCCCTTTTTGCAATTTCAAACGGCATAGTTAAATTTTCTCTTTCTCCCCTGAGGCAGTGGTCGCATTGAAGATTGCATCTGCGGCCAACTTCCAAAACAATGTCTGTAAATAATTTTGCCATAACAAACCCTCCTAAAACAAGCGTACAGTTTAATTTCCTGTCGCCTTAATATTCAAAACAAATATGTCATTTGACTCATAATTAAAAGCCAATCTTCGAGCTTGCCAGAGGCGTGGAGTAATTGGCTTTCAAACAGTCTTGAAGAAAAATTGTTTTAAAGAGCAATCGGGACATTACGAGACATAAACACCACTGTATCAATAACGCGATGCACAAA
>CAVGEF010000159.1:0-916 GCA_963628205.1 Bacteroidaceae bacterium | reverse complement strand
GTGTAAAAAAAATCAATATGGAGCAAATATGTGATACATAACACCGTCACGGCGAACGATGATGCAAATATGTGATGTTAAACCTATGCGCACCACAAAAGTGATACAGGCGGATTTCTTTGGATTTTTTTACGAGTCTTCTTTTGATTTCTCGGTTGAGGAGTCCTATTTTTTACTTTTTTCGGCAGTGGCTCAATAATGTGATGTTCTGCATTTGACTCTTGTTTTGTCGGTTTCAAACCGTCTCTTTCGACGCTTCGATTTCTTTGATTTTATTGTGGACATTTCAAATGTCCATATGGCTGTCCATAAGGCAGTTGCATTCGATTGCTGTTAACGGAACTTTCTTGGTTCTTTACGGCTCAAGGTCTTGTTTGTTCGTTAAAAATCCTCTGATGCGCTAAGGTGAGTCTTAATCTCATCGGAGCAATAATATGGTGTCGCATTCATTTGGCGCAGTAATGTGATGTACTGCGTTTTTGTCCTGTTTTTCTCAGGGAATTGTTTTTTTATTTTGTTCTTCGGGACAACAATATGGCAAAACTGCTCATTATTTTAGGGCGGCTCAATATTGTGGTGTTTCTTAAAGCAGGAGCAATTATATGATGTTCTTCGGAACAAGAGCAGTAATGTGATGTATTGCGACAAGACTGTATTTGGGTCTTTTTTATTTCTTCATTTTTGTTTCTTGGATTCTCAAATTCAAGAACGGCGCTTTCGCAAGCTCGGCTATTGTCTTTATCGGGTCTTCCGTTGACAGAATGAATTTTGAGTGCTGATGTATTATTGCTCTATTCTCAGAAAGAGCAAGCAGAGGAAGTTCTCTGTTCTTTTGATGTTTTAGAAAGTTGTTCCAAAAGATTTTATTGAGTTGTTTTCAGACAACTTCAAGATTTGTTTCAAAAGGAAGTAAGAG
>CAVGEF010000158.1:0-3353 GCA_963628205.1 Bacteroidaceae bacterium | reverse complement strand
AGAAAACGCTAACTTTTTTGATTTTTTCAATAATTTTCTTCAAAAATTGTTTTAAAATCAACTTTGCAAAAAATGTCGGACATAATTATAACGACAGACGAAAAACAAGAAAAAAATCAGAAAGTCACATTGCAAAGGAGGAATTTTTGTGAAGAAGAGTATAGTATTTGATACTGCCCGTAAGGGAGCCCAGATTGAGATTGAATATGCGGACTATGGGTTTGATATGTATTTGAAGGCTGCAGGGCAAAAGCGTTGCATTTGCTGTATAGGCGACAGTAGAATGGGGTGCATTTTTGCTCGTAAAGTCGGAAAAAACAGGGCTAATGTTACATACTGTCATCCTTTCAAGGTTCCGGCCGAGTTATCATATCCATCTACCAAATGGGCTAATATTGCTCACGAATTCAGAATGTCTCAAAAAACTCCGAACGGACGAATTCTTATTGCTAAACCGATAGTAGATAAGGATAAAATTAATGGAGTCAGAATTTTGTGCGCCGAAGATGAGGCTCACGAAGCAAAGCATGTGCTTGAATTTAAAGTTACCGATAAGTGTAACGAAAAGTCTTTCTTAAGTACTGCTATCAAGGCTATTATTATTGACCCTGACTAATTTTAAGAAAGAGAGCGAAAACTCTCTGCTGTTTATAGCCGAGTGGTTCGTCCTTTTTAACAATCAACATAGCGACAGTCGCTCCAATAGGGGCGGCTGTTTATTTTTGCCGCTTATTTTTTTTTCGTATGACATATTTGTAATGAGCAGTTGAGCTACAAAAAAAACGAACGGAGTGAAATAAATGCCCGGAGCAAACGGAAAAGAAAGTCCGGAAATCGGAGAACGATTAAAGGATTTTTTTGAGAGACACAAAATCTTAAATAAGTTGAAAGATTTGGTAAAGAAAGGACTTGGCCTTGCCAAGGATACGGCAGTGACTGCCGGGACGGCTGCAATCGGAGCCGGCATCAGAATCGCCGGAGGGCAAAAGGCGTTTAATAATTGGATGGAAAGAAGAGATGCTGAGGCCGATAGAGAAGAAATAAAAAGAGCCAATCAAAAGATGATTGGAAGTAAGGTTGCTTGCCCTGATGGCGGAGTTTATATTGAGGGCACTATCAAAAAAATTTCTCAGAGCAAAGGGGAAACCGAGTGTGAGATAGAGCTTGTTTCCGGAAAAACAATGACTGTGAACGCAGACAATATTATGACCTTAGAAGAATTTCGTCTCAAGAACAACAGTCGGCCGCAAGACCTTAAAATGACACTCATTGATGAGGCGGCATGGAAAAAGCATCAAGAAACAGAAGAAGCTAAGAATAGCGAGCCTGTTGCCAATAAAAATGACGCACCTGAAAAAGAGCAGCCGACAGTTCCGTCGGAAGCACAATTTGAAGCGGGGCAAAAATTATATAGCGCCATATCCTATGGAGAGGGAACAGATAAGGCGTATGCAGGATTTTTAGAACTTACTATTTCTGACGCAAAAAGTAAAGAAGGGAAAACCTTTTATGAAATATCATATCCTAATGGTAAGACCCGGAATGTATCTGAAAAACAATTAGTTAATACTTTAAAAAATGATGATGTGTTTACCAAGGAAGACTTTGAGAATAAGTTTGGAAAAACATCAATGCTCGTTTATACAGTAGAGCATCCAAAGGGAACTCCGGCTAAAGATATGTTTACTTTGCCTAACAACGACACACAGGAACTTCCTGAAAACGATAAGGATACGAAAGAAGAAAAAGAGTCAAATGATATGCCCCGGGACGAAGACAGCCCTTCTGACAAAGATGAAAACGAACAATTTTCTGCTGATACCCAGCAAGAAGAAGCTCCTCAAAAATCAGAGGAAGACAAAATCGAAAAGGAAGATGTTCCGCAGAAAACCGAAGCGGATGAGATTGATTCTTCCGAGACTGAGACTCAAACGGCAGAAACGGTAAAAATGTTCGATTTCCCTGAGGATGATGTAGTCGAACTGACCGAAGAGGAAACTGCCGCACAGAAAGCTATTGAGCAAGAAGCGTCTGAGAGGTTTGAGGAAGAAATCAGACAGATGACAGAAGCTTCTCAAGTTGAAGACCCTGAAGTTTACGAACCTTCCTATGCGGAGTCCGGCATTGACCGGGGGTCGGAATCTCCGGTAAAACAAAAAGAACCCGAAGCGCAGAGAGATGCTTCGCCGCAGGCAGCAACTTTTGACATCCCTAAAAACATTGATACCGGTAGTGATGACCGGAGTCTTCGCGTTTCAGACCATGTTCTTTATGCTTTTAAGGGTAAATATCAAGAGGCTGAAATAACCGCTATAAATAAAAAGGGTATCGAGCTTAAGCTCAATAACGGTCGTAAATGCAGTGTAAAAAAGACCGATGTAAAAAATACTCTGTTTGGATATGAAGATATCAAAAAAGACAAAGTAATGAATCAGTGTGTAAAGGATGAAAACAATTTAAAGTTCTCGGATGAGTTCAGGCAGGCTTATTTGGGAAAAACTGAACAGATACAGTTCGTTGACCATCAAAAAGAGTCAGAAGTGGACAATAAAGAGACTTCGTCTGAATTGGATGATTTGGGAGATTTGTTCGAAAACGATTCGGCTGTTGAGGTCAAATCTTTCAAGGAGTTGGCTGCCGAAGCAACGAAAGCAAGCAGAGATGATTTGACACCACAAAATTCGTATCAGTCGCAGAGCCGCGATAATAACGAATTGGGATTAGACATTTGATAGGAGCGTGATAATATGTCGAAAATTGAAAAAGGCGATATCGTCATCTATGGAAAAGAAAAATATAAAGTTGCCTCCGATGTAAAAACTATTATGTATGGAGAGCATGGCAGAGAAAAGGTTGCCGTTGAGTCTGAAAAGGGCGATAAATTCTGGGTAGATGTCAAAGACCTTAAAAAGCAAGAACCTGTAAAAAGCCTTGATTCTTTGATTAAAGAGTCCCTTGAAGAGGCGGCAAAAAAAACCAAGTTAAGCGAAAAAGAGTCTATGGATTTATTAAACAGAGTCAAAGAAGCTCACAAAGAAAAGACTGCAAAGCCGATGTCCTTCACTGTAATTACAAGAGATTATGTTAACGGAGCGACAAACGGATACAGACCTAAAGAGACGGTTGTATCGGGAACGACAAAGGACGGCACAAAATTTGAAGCTTCCGTTTACGGAAAAAATATTTCAAAAGAAACTCTGGAAAGAGTAGCTGATGAAAGGGCTAAAAGCTTGGACTTAACAGAATCTCGCTTAAGCAAAGCGGCGGCTCAAGACAAAATCAATATGATGTTAGCGGATAATAGTGCAGATTATGTTGTGTTTTATAACGGAGCAGATGTTTCAGCGTTGGAG
>CAVGEF010000157.1:0-3605 GCA_963628205.1 Bacteroidaceae bacterium | reverse complement strand
ACTTTGCCGTCTTTGGCTGTTGTGTCGAACACCTTGAGATAATCATCTAATAATGTAAATAAATAATTTGTATTCTTTTCACCAATGTAGTTTGAAACAGAAGTGAGAAGACCTGCGAGGATGTTCTCGTTTGAGTTCAAAGTAAAGTCATTGAGTGAAGAGTTATCAAGGAGAGATGCGAGGATTTTGTCGAGCTTTGTGAGCAATTCATTTGCAGTTGAAATGTTTTTGCTTGTCAATACCTTGCTCGTGTCGTACTTCTTGTTAGCCTTTGACGAAGTGACAAGTGTTGGCTTCTTTGAAGTACTTGTTGAAGTGCTTGTGCTTGTCGAAGATGACGAGCTTGATGAGCTTGATGCTCTCTTTGGATTCTTAGTATTATTTTCTTTAATATCATTAATGAGTGGGATAATACCTTTTTTACCGTTATCAAAAATGATGTTAGAAATGAGGTAATAGCCCGATTCAAGTGACAAACCTACAAAGTTCTTTCTGCCGCTTTGATTCTCAAGTGTGAATGAAGCGTCATCTTTTCTTGTGAGGTCAAAGAAACCGTTGAGCACATCTGTGAGAATGCTTGTGTCGCCGAGACCGCCGAGAGAATTGAGAAGACCTGCAACAAGCGGAATGTTGTTTGTAAGCTTGTTGTCGGTAGAAATCGTGTCGTTAACAATGTCAAGGAGACTGTTAATCCATGTTCCTACAAAAGCGTTCATAAATGAGTCAAGAACTTCTACAGGTGCATTTGCGGTAGCCAATGCCTTGAAGTCTTCAAGACCTGCATTGTAAGTTTGTGTGACAGTCTTGTCTCTGTATGTCTTGCTCTTTGTTGTGAACTTGCCTGAGTAGAGATAAGTCCAATCGGAATTTACATCGTATTTCTTGATGAACTTCTGACCGATTTTGTCAATAAGTTTAGGAAGTGAAACAGCGATGTTGTTAAGACCTCTTTGAGTTATCTTAGCGTCATCCGTGGTGTCGGCCTTGTATCTGTAATCTTCGTGTGTAGAATCAGTCTCACATTCTTTGAGGTAATCTTCTGTTGCTTCAAGAGCAAATCCTGCAATTTCAACAATAAGTTCGTTGAGACCTGCAGCAAGCTTTGCGTCCATATTCTTTGCAAGTGTTGCTTTAAGGTCAAGATTCATTATTGCCTTGTCGGCAGCATATACGCCGGTGAACATAATTGTATCGCCGTCTATGCCATCGGCTTTTTCAAAGCCTTTGCTCTTGAGAAAGTCGCTGTATGTTCCGCAATAATCTTGAGCTTTTGCCTTGTCGCCTGCAAAGTATGCAAAAATGCCCGGAAGAATTGTATTGAGGTCAAATGACGAATCGGTTACACCGATTTGTGTATTCAAAATTGTTGTATTTCCGCTATCATCTGTCTGGGTAAGGGTAATACCGAGATTTTGGAAAACCTTGTCAAGAGCTTGATATTTTTCATCGCCCTCGGCATTAACAACCATTGGCAATACAACTTCTTCAACAAGGATTACAAGCGTTGGAAGAAGATTGAAAATTGTTTCCATCGGCTTGTCATAAAGATTTTGCCACAAATCGTTAAGTACGCCATTACCGTCTTTATTGTAAAGTTCAATATTCGATTCCATCAAGCCGTTGATAATAGGAACAACCATTTTACCTGTGTCTGTTGATGAATCCAAGAGATTGCCGATTGTGTTGTTAAGTGCTGTGTTAACTGCTGTAATCGAATTTGCCGTTTGATTGGTTTCGTAGTATGATGAAACTTCGCTCGACATTGTGTAGTTTGAGTAGCTGTAGCTTTGACCCTCAAGACCGCTACTGATTGCGTCGTTAATTGCCTTGTTGTTGCTGATTTCAACACAGTCAAACACCGGTGATGAAATATCATTTGTAATAACACCGCTTGCAACAGAGCCGATTACATTTTTTGTAACATAACCGGAAACGATTTCGTTAAAGAAATCAACAATGCTGTATGTACCGCTGTGTCTGAAAGCTATATATGTTTTAAGTCCGCCGACAGTTGTATCATTTTGGATAGCTTTAATGTCAGCAGCTGATTTAGCTTCGCTTACCACATTATCAGCATCTACTGAAACCAAGTCACGAATAAAGAAGTTTAAGTCATTAACATTAAGTGCCTGATTGTTTGTCAAATATTTCTTTGCTTCGTCAGACAATGTGCATTTACTTGATTGAATATATGATTTAACGCTGTTCCAGTAGTTGGTAGAAGTTGAACTGTAGCCGTTAGATTTACCAAGTTCCGCAGCTTTTTCCGAAAGTTCTGTAAGCTGTTCGTCGGTAATCTTTGCGTCTTCGATTTTCTTTGCAGCTTCTTCTACGCTCAAACCGCTTCTTACGAGAATGGCTTTATTGATTGCTTCGTATGAAGATGAAGCAAAAGAATCCATTTTTCTTTTCGGATTGCCCGACATATCCATATTTGAGCCGTCAGGGAGCATGTCACCGAGACAGTCGAAAACAGCTTTTGTTATGTAGTAATAGTCGTTTTCGCCTTCTGCATACTTGTCGGAAATGTATTGCTTAAGAACAGTTTTGTAGTTATCTACTGTAAGTTCCTCATTGCCGCCAAGCTTCTTTGTGGTAATCGGTGCGCCGCCTTCCTGTGCAAGCTGAATATAAAGCATTGCGTTTTGGAAGGTGATACCTTTTCTCATACTTGCAGAACTTGCAGTGTCGCGTCTGTAGTTTGAGCCGTCAACAGGATAGGTGTAATAGTAAACAAGTGCGTCGGCAACTGTTTGAATTGTTACATCTGTGCAACCTGTTTCTGTAAGTTCATCTTTAGCCAAGTCAACAGCATTTTTAACCCAATCGTTTTCAATGAGTTTGTTAACTGTTTCGTTGTATGCTGTACCGTTGATTGTAACGCTTACGGTTGTGTTGCCGATTTCCTCAACAGACTTGGTACCTGTTTTGATAGAATTTTTAACCTTTGCGGCAATAGTCTGCATAGCTTTTGCTGCATTTGTGACATTTGCAGTATAAGCACTTCTTACCGTGTTACCAAATTGAAGCATAGCTTGAAGCTTAGTCAATGTGTCTGTGCAATAAGAAGCTACAGCCGAGTTGTCACTGCTTTGATTGTTTTCACAAAATGTGTACAAATTGTAGAAGTCGATGTCGCCGCTTTTAGCATTTGCATCGTCAAGGTATGAAAAATACTTGCCGTACTTTTCATAGTCACTTTCGCTTGAAATGCCCGAAAGTGTTGAGTGGCTGATCAAAAATGTCTTTTTATCAACATTTGTTGACGCACCCAATGCGTTGCCCAACAACGGGCTCGCCTTTGCTACAACCTGCTGGAGTGTAGCATTTTTTGCTTCGTCAGCACTCATATTGAGTAACTCACTGATTTCTTTACCGTTAATCTTAATTCCCAAAATTGTCGGGAGTGCAGTATTAACGATTTCGCCGATAGCGTCAAACGCTTTGTCGGCACTTGTTACATCGTTCCAATACGAAGTACTGTTCGTTGAATCGTCATCAGCAAATGCTGTGAAACCAACGGAACACGATGTAACAATCATTACTGCAGCTAAGAAGAAGCTGAGTAATTTTTTGCTCGCTTTTTTCATAATCATCTCTCCTTT
>CAVGEF010000156.1:3430-3865 GCA_963628205.1 Bacteroidaceae bacterium | reverse complement strand
GAACAAATTCCTCTGTTGCGATTGTGATATGTTAGTTTCATTGGCGTATAATATGTTCGCAATAAGTTTTTGAGAGAATTTCTTTTGACTTGTCATGCTTTTTATACTTACATCAACAAAAGTAAGTCCTGCTACGATTTCTTGATTTCCAATTCCTTCTACCATCACAATGTCGCCGTTCATAAGTCCTGAAATATAATTGTTCTGTGTAATGAGTAAAAGGTCGCCTGCTTGAAGTGTGGTAGAGTTTATTCCTAAAGCAGGTCGAATGAATTGCGTTACAATATTACTTTGACGGTTAGAGTTGCATATCATTGTAGCATCGTTGAAACCGTTTTTCTTTACAATTTCAACATATCTGCTCACCAATTCGGCTTGGCTATTTAGAATGTGTATGTTTCTGCACCCCTTAAATGGGAATTTTGCCCATTTCCA
>CAVGEF010000156.1:2150-3420 GCA_963628205.1 Bacteroidaceae bacterium | reverse complement strand
TACCATTTTCTTGTCTTTTTATGTCGGTAAGAGAAACTTCTATTGTGGTGTATCCATATTCTTCTTTTAGATAATCAGCCGAGAGTGCGGGGGAAAAATCTTGTCCAACTGGTGGTAGCTGGCAAGGGTCGCCTATAAAAATAAATTTGCCTTTACTGTTGTGCTTAAATAAATCGTTTAGTAAACGACCGCTGCCGAAAGTCGCCTGTTGTGAATTACGATCTTTTTTGTCTGAAATCATCGAAGCTTCGTCAATGATATAAAAAACTTCTTTGTCTTCCGTATCTTTTACAAGCGAAAAGTCAAGCAGTAGTGGTTTCTGTGAGTTGTTTTTATTTTCTTTTTGTTCTTCGGCAACTTTTTTAATGTCTTGATTGAAATCACTATAAACATAGATACACCCGTGGACGGTTTCGGTTTGTATATTAGTGGTATCTCTTAGAATTTTTGCAGCACGACCTGTAGAGGCGAGCAATTTGTATATGTGATTGTGGCTTTTCAGAAACTCTACCATTTCTTTTACAGTCGTGGTTTTTCCTGTTCCTGCGTAGCCTTTCAAAATAAAGCATTTACAATCATTATTATTGACAAATTCAACGAATCTTGCCAATGCTCTTTTTTGATCACTCGAAAGTTCAAAAGATTGTGTAGTATTCTTAATCTGCTGTAGTTCCATAATTTCTGAATTTTTTGAATATGAATTCCACATAGCGTTTACCGTTACCCTCGTCTTTTACTAAGCGGTAAGAAGTGGAACAGACGCAACGAATGCCAACTTCTTTTAAACGGGTTATTATGGCAAATGTAAACGACATTTCTCCCATTACGTGTACAGTAACGTTTTTTCCTTGTCCAATTTCAAAGATTTTGTTGGTATACTCGTCTACAAGTTTTTCGATGTCTTCATCGTTGCTCATAGGATCGATTTGTGGGAATGGTAAGTCCACGCATTCTCCGTAATTTTTTGCCGCTTCTAATTGTTCTTCCGACCATTGTGAGTAAGGGTGGTTGGATAAGTTTATGAAGATGGATTCTTTTTTCGGATTACATGGCGATTTCTCTTCTTTGCTACACAAAAAAGAAAGAGAACCAATTGCTTTTTCTACTTTATCTTGCAATGTCCTACTGTTGAAAAATCCTTTCCGTATACCGGCATGATTGAAATCGTTTCTCGCGTTAGCAATTTCCGAATAAGCGTTAGCAACCTTGTTAACTTTAAAATTCTGACATTCCGGAAAAAGTTTCTCAAGTTGTTCTTGTGAAAGGTTGT
>CAVGEF010000156.1:0-2140 GCA_963628205.1 Bacteroidaceae bacterium | reverse complement strand
TTTTCTCTCTGTTTTGCTGTAGAATTGTTGAGATTTTTTCTCGTATATCTTTGTCTTCAAAATTCTTTTTTATTTTCGAACAAATATAAGAAAGAACCCATTCTCTTAACAAAGTTGTTGCAGATTGATATTTCCCATAAGATACGCAAAGTTTGGCTGAATAATACATGTTATCAATGCTTTGGGCTTTGAAATTAGAAACATTATTGGCGATTTTATCGAAAAAGGGTGAGAATGGTCTTAGGTAATTTGGGGCTATGGCTTTTGTATATTCCTTAATACGTTGAGCTGCTTCGCCTTTGATTATATCCAAACCTCTGCAAAAAGAGATTTCGTTGGAGAATTTTTCAAGCGCATTGAAAAGAAATTGAAGGTCTTTTGCAGTTTCGTCTTTTCCTTTTTTTTCTTTTAAAATTAGTTTTATAGTCTTCTCTTTGCCAATATCATTTAATCCTTTTACATCTCCGTATTGCATGTAATCTGCAGCGGCGTTTGTCCATTCTTGTAGTTTTACAAGTGTGGTAAGATCCATAAGAGGGGCAATGCCTTGTTGATTTCGCGACTCATAGTTTCCGTAACTTACGAGTTTTACCTTAATGTGTTTCAGAAATTTTGCGTAGTTCATAAGAACGAGTACAAACATAGGGAGGTATCTGAAACCATGGGTTATATCGAAATAAAGTTCATCGCCTTCTTGCAATAAATCATAGATTTTACTGAAATTATCCCACAAATCTTCTTCGGTATTGCCGTCTTTTATGTCAACTTTTTGAGCTTTTATACCGGCATTGTCCAGTTCTTCTTCGAGACCGGTATAAGAATCTTCTACATCTTTAAAGTTCTTCCGTTTGCCTGATGCATATGTGTTCCAATTTAAATCTTTTGCTTTGTCTGTGAGCAAAAAGTATATAGCATCGTTGTCTGTCCAATTTTCGCTGTCGAACAACATTTCGAGTGTAGCTTGTTGGATAAATCTTGTTTCTTTTGAGATGAAATCTCCGATTTGGTATTTACATTTTCCGTAAAAGCCTGTGCCGAGTACCGACATAAATACTTTTCTTGCCATTGTGGTTTACGCTTTTAATGATATAATAATGCTGTCGAGTTGAGATGCAAAATCCTTGAAATCATGATTTGGTTTAATTATTTTGATGTTCTCTTCTTTTGCTTTTTCCTGCAAGTCTTGACGATTATTATTGTAGAATGAAACTATTACTCCTTTTGATTTGTAACTGCCATAGGTTTTGCAGATACTAGCGAGTTTGTAAATGTTGTTTTGATCGAAATCTCCCGATTTACATTCAATAAAGAGCAATGTATTTCCCATGTTTACGAGTATGTCTATCTCGTTTTTGCTACGTTCGCTACTTTTTGAAGAGGCCAATGTGAACTCTACGTTTGTCCATACGTCATATTTTCCATCAGCCCATTTGTTTACGGCGTCGGCTACAAGGGTTTCCCACCAACGTCCTTTGAAAAGCATTGAAAAAGAGTCGGGATAGTCGGAATGGAATACGATGCCATTGTTGTATTCTATGTCAATGCTTTTATTGTTTCGTGTATACCGTAGATTTTTCTCTTCGTAAGGGTTGGGCAATTGTGTAAAATTATCATAGTATGCTTTCAAAGGTTTGTAAGCATTCTGACAATTTGTAATGAAATCTCTTATCTTTTCTGCGCATTGGGTTTTGAAAGAGTTTGGCTTGTATGGCGTGGCTTCTTTCAAGTTTTGTCCTTGCAAAGCGAAGATTGTCTCGATGTCTATGTGGCATTCTAAAGGTGTTTCCTCGAATGTCATCATGTTTATACAGGCTTTCGAATCTGTGTAAACCACTTTTGCTTTGTATTTCGCTGCACAAATAAAAGCAGAAATTGCCATTGGTTTTGTGCCGCCCGTAATGTTGTATACGTACTCGTCTTCGGGTTTGCCTTTGGCGTGGATTTTTTCGCATGTATCTTTACAACTTCTGTCGTATGGTTTTGTCGAAGTTTCGTAGCAGGTTATGCCTTCTTTCTTAAACACCCTTTTCAGCCTTTCTCGAAATGCTATTGTTTCTTTGGTGCTTATCAAGTAGACAATGTCGGGTTTATATGTTTTTACTGTGTAGTAAACCGGCAGAACTTCCTTACTTACGAGGGC
>CAVGEF010000155.1:0-4570 GCA_963628205.1 Bacteroidaceae bacterium | reverse complement strand
TGCTTAATCACATTACTAATTTGTTTTAGTTTTTCTAATTCCTGAACGCTCATGCCTTCAGTACACCAATAATTATTTGTAACGTAAACTGAAAATGTCAGTCTATCAAAGTGGATTCTATCAAGGTATCCACTGCATTCCTGTCAAAAAATAGCAAGAGAAAATTTGAAAAATTTTAAACATTGAAAAAACTTGTATTTTCTATGACGTTTCACAGATAAAAGGGTTATAATATCCCCATTACAGCTTACAGGGGTATTACATGAGCTTTGCAACAATCATAGACAAATATAGAACACTATCTTTCAGCAAAAGAGACCAAGGCGATAAATTTGAAAGACTAATGAAAGCCTTTCTCTTGACATACCCGGTATTCAGTGGAGATAGCATACAAGATGTTTGGCTATGGAAAGACTTCCCATCACGAACCGATTTTGGCACAGGTGTAGATTTGGGCATAGACCTAGTTGTAAGAACAAATATTGGGGAATACTGGGCAGTACAATGCAAATGTTACGGAAAAGAGAGCTCTGTAAGCAAGGCAGATGTTGATACGTTCTTATCCACATCTGCAAAACATTTCAATGATGTTGTGGAATATGGAAAACAAGTAAGCTTTTCCAGAAGGCTTTGGATTGACACAACAGTAAAAGGCTTTTCCAGCAATGCAGAAGACACAATAAAAGGACAAAACCCACCGGTTTTAAGAATTGGATATAAAGAACTCAGTGAAGCCCCAATAGACTGGGACAAGCTGGATGAAGGTCTTTTTGGTAAAGACGCTGTCTTACAAAAATATGGATTAAGACCACATCAAGAAAAAGCTGTCTCTTCTGTTCATGAGCATTTTAAGACTGCAAACAGAGGAAAACTCATAATGGCATGTGGAACAGGAAAAACATTCACAGCCCTAAAAATTGCAGAAAACGAAACACAAGACAAAGAGAATTCGTTTATTCTTTTTCTAGCCCCTTCAATTGCTCTTGTTAACCAAACATTAAAGGAGTGGTGTGCTCAATCATCTAAACCAATTCATGGCATTTGTATTTGTTCAGACCCTAAAGTTTCCCAAAAAACGAGCGAAGAAGATGAACTTGGAACTTCTGTAGTAGATTTAGCTCTTCCAGCCTCTACTTCTTACAATGAAATAGAAAAACAACTACAACAAGCAAGAAAACTCCAAGAGAAAGACGGTGGAATGATAGTTGTTTTCTCCACCTACCAATCTATAGAGGTAATCTCGCAAGTTCAGAAAAGGATAAATAATAAAGATTTCCTTGGACAAAAAGTTGATGGAGAACCATTTGTTTTTGACCTCTGCATTTGTGATGAAGCTCATAGAACTACAGGAGTTACACGTAAAGGTGAAGAATGCTCTTCTTTTGTTAAAGTTCACGATGATGATTTCCTAAAAACAAAAAAACGCCTTTACATGACAGCAACTCCCCGTTTGTATGAAGATTCTTCAAAGAAAAAGGCTGAAGAAAACGAAGCCGTTGTATGGTCAATGGATGACGTAGCTACATATGGAGAAGAGTTTTATAGAATAGGATTTGGAGAAGCTGTCAATTTAGGACTTCTTTCTGATTACAAAGTTCTTGTCTTAACCTTAAATGAAGAAGAGATGCCTTCTTCGTTGCAAAAATCAATTGCAATAGCAAGTAGCCAGTTGGGAGAAGAAGTACCAACAGATGATTCATTAAAGCTAATAGGTTGCATCAATGCCTTGTCTAAAATCACTAAGGATTCGGAATCTCTTCAAGCAGTAGATCCCTCTTTAATGCACAACGCAATTGCATTTTGCCAAAGCATTAAGATTTCCAAGAAAACAGTAAAAATGCTGGATATTTGTAGAAATGCCTACTATGAAACATTGACAGAAGAGGAAAGAACCAAACTTGTTGATGTAGAAGCCAAGCACATAGATGGAACAATGGGAACTGCAGAAAGAAGTATTTTACTTTCATGGTTAAAGAACGTAGACCGCAATTCTAGTAAGTGCAATGTACTCATGAATGTACGCTGTCTTTCAGAGGGTGTTGATGTTCCATCACTGGATGCAGTTTTGTTTTTATCTGCAAGAAATAGCCAAGTTGATGTAGTACAGTCCGTTGGTCGTGTTATGCGTAAAGCTCCGGGAAAGAAATATGGTTACATAATCATCCCTGTAGTTATTCCTGCAGGCACAAAGCCAGAAGATGCACTAGATGACAATAAACGCTTCCAAGTTGTCTGGGATGTACTACAGGCATTAAGAGCCCATGATGAGCGTTTTAACGCAATGGTTAATAAGATTGAGCTTAACAGGAAAAAGCCAGATAAGGTCCTTGTTGGAGGTGTTGCAACCATTAAAGATAAAGATGGTAGCAGTAAACCAGATGACAAGCTAATAACTGCACTTGAAGAAAAACAGTTCTTGTTGAACTTTGAAGAGTTTAGAGGCGCAATCTTTGCAAAGATGGTTCAAAAGGTAGGCTCAAAGCGTTATTGGGAACAATGGGCAAAAGATGTTGCAGATATTGCAGAACGCCATATAACCCAAATTAACAAAATAATCCATGAAGAGGGAAGTAAATCCCAAAAGGTTTTTGATAAATACTTAAAGAGCCTCAGAAAGAGCATAAATCCATCTGTTACAGAGCAAGATGCTGTAGAAATGCTTGCACAGCATTTTATCACAAAACCAGTTTTTGAAGCCCTGTTTGAAAACTATTCCTTTGCACAGAACAATGCCATTTCCAAGGGTCTTACCGGCATGGTCTCCATATTAAATGAACAGACTCCAAAAGAAGATAATGAGAAACTGGAACGCTTTTATAACTCTGTTAAGGAAAGAGCCAAGGGCATTGATAATGCAGAAAGCAAACAAAAGATAATCATTGAACTTTATGATAAATTCTTTAAGACAGCTTTCCCAAAAACAGTAGAGATGTTAGGTATTGTCTACACGCCAGTAGAGGTTGTGGACTTTATCATTAACAGCGTTGAAGATGTACTCAAAAAAGAATTTGGAAGAAGTATCTCAGATGAAAATGTTCATGTTTTAGACCCTTTTACCGGAACAGGAACTTTTATAGTCAGGCTTCTGCAAAGTGGTATTATCAAACCAGAAGACATGGGAAGAAAGTATAAAAATGAACTTCATGCTTGCGAGATTGTGCTACTTGCATACTACATAGCTTCAATTAACATAGAAAACAGCTATCACGATTTTGTAGAGGAACACAAACAAGAAATCCAAGAACATGAAGACGAGCAAATCTGGAAAGAAAATCCTCTTGTTGCAGAGATTCCTTCCTCTAGAAAGGAAATAGAGTATGAATCCTTTGATGGCATTGTACTAACGGACACTTTCCAAATGACAGAAGACAATTCTGCTCTAATTGAGGACGTATTTCCTCAAAACTCCACAAGAGTAAACAAGTTAAAGAAAACTCCTCTTACCGTAATCCTTGGAAATCCTCCTTATTCTGTAGGGCAAAAGAGCGCAAATGATAATGCACAAAACCAACATTATTTAATATTAGAAGGCAAAATCAAAAAGTCCTATGATGATTTATCAAGGGCAAGACTTACAACATCTTTATACGACTCATACATCAAAGCTTTTAGATGGGCAACAGACAGGTTTACTATCCTAAATTCTATAGGAGAAAAGATTGGAGAACGAGACGGCGTCATTGGTTTTGTAACCAACGCAGGCTGGCTTACAGGAAATGCTATGGATGGCATGCGAAAGTGCTTTGAAAAAGAGTTTGCAGAAATATATGTGTTCAATTTAAGAGGAGACCAGCGAACCAGTGGTGAACTTTCAAGAAAAGAGGGAGGAAAAATCTTTGGCTCTGGCAGTAGAACGCCTATTGCCATAACAATTCTTGTCAAAAGAGCAAACTTTAATGGAAAAGCCAAAATTCATTACAAAGAAGTGGATGATTATCTTAAGAGAGAAGAAAAACTTGAGCTCTGCAAAAACTATGGTTCTGTCTTGTCTCCATCCTTCCAGTCTAGGATTTTAACTCCAAATGAGCATGGTGATTGGATAATCAAAAGAGATAATAAATTTATCGATTTTATTGAGATTGGAAATAAAGAAGATATCACAAGATCTAATTCGTTTTTTGGTAAAACATATTCAAATGGAATAAAAACAAATAGAGACTCGTGGGTATGGAATTATTCAGAACGAAAATTGGATGAGAATGTCGGAGAAACAGTTAAGTTTTATAATTCAGAATGCGACCGGCTAGCAAAGATGAATATAAAAGCAGATGTAACAAACTATATAAACATGGATCCTCATAAAATGTCATGGGATGTTAGACAAAAGAAAGATATTCTTAAATCAATTAAGTACTCTTTTGAAAAAGACAAAGAAAGAGATGGAATGTATCGACCTTTCTCAAAGCAGCACGTTTATATGAGTAGGGAAATGAACAATAGTGTTTATCTGATACCACAAATCTATCCAAAAGGTAAATCTAATATTTCAATAACGATACCTAGTATTGGAAGCAAAAAACCTTTTTCTATTTTTATCAGTAATTTAATCCCTGATTTACACCTAAATGGA
>CAVGEF010000154.1:0-5034 GCA_963628205.1 Bacteroidaceae bacterium | reverse complement strand
TATGTACAACTTTTTATTCATATTTGTCAAGTCAAATTAATTCCGCCAACGGGTAGATTAATGTTTTGACAACCATTCAACAAGTTTATTCACGATGCTATTGGCAAAATCTTTCAGACCGTGTGTTGGCTCATTCGGTCTGTTGATGAACACAGCCAAGGAATAACGAGGCTTCTTTGCCGGGAAAATACCGACAAAAGACATTTCTGCCAACTCATGTTCTCCATTTTCAAGTTGCTTGCCTTGATAATTACCATAAATACCTGCCAACTCAACTTTCTTCGGAGCGTATTTAGCTTGTATGCCGTCACCCTTGTTCAAACCAATCAAGACTTCTTTCAGATACTTTCGTCCCAAAGGTGTAATGTTATTATAAGTCTCTTCTGTAACTGAGTCACCTTGCAAAGTCGGGAACGTCAGAACATTTTTATCACTTCCCTTGGAAAAGACTTTTACAATACCTTGCGGCAAACCAAGATATACCTCTCCTGTACCATCCTCATTGCATTTGCTGATGTTGCGTCCAAATTTCTCTTCTTCAGCTAACAACTTGGCAAGCAAGACATAAGAATGTTTGCTTCGGATTTCTCGCTTATAAGAACGTTTTTGGAATTTACTAAAAATCCAACTACAACCAATCAATTGAGCAATGCCTATAACGACAAGCCAAAACTGTGTAGTAAACATGATAGAATTATCGATTATTGAGTCTGGCAAAATGCCTACTTACAATTTTGTATTTTCAAAGAACACTCAATGATAACATGCTCCTCATCAAAACATATACTCTTTAATGTTACTTTTTCAAGCACATCTTTCAATTGCTCTACTTCTAACAAGTTTACAATTACTCGATTGTTGGAACTCTGAGTTATAAAATTCGTTTTGTCAGGTAAGAGTCTCTTCAAAAAAGCAATAGTAGGTGTTATAAGCAATTCAATACCTAACTTTCCACAATAAGCGATATGCAGGTTAAATTTGTCAACTTTCTCAACACACAAATCTACGCCAATACTTTTTGCAAAGCCTAATACCTTTATTTTCGTTGACACAGACACTGTTGATGAATTTACGAAAGCCAACATCACCTCTTTCTTGAAATTCTGCAAGATAAATTCTTGAAATTCCGAATATTTTATTTTTACTTCCATAAGTGTTATTTGTTAAACGCAGAATCTTTCATTTCGTCATGGTTTTGCTTCAATCAAAAACCTCGATGTAGTTGGTATATTCTGGGAACCATTTGTCGAGCAGCGCATCTGTTTTACGCTCTATCTCAGGGGTAATGTTCCTGCTCACTTTTTGATAAGCTACAGATAGAGAAAAAGCCTCGTCCAGCCACCCAATAATTGGCAGACGCTTGGCTGAAATCAAGTCTATCGGAAATACCAAATAGGATAAGGTTGATAATATCATCAACTTATCACTTTTAGGTGTTTCCTTGCTAACCATGATGAAATAAAGCAACAAGAGTGGGCGAGCACTGATGCGACCGACCTTCATTGCATATTCTTGCAGTTTGTCTTTCAGAACTGCCGTGTCTATAATACTTGGTTTGTTCATACTTTCTTTGTTTTTATTGTGATACATCTTTATTGTATAGAGAGGAGAAAAGTAACAAATCTATCTACTCAAAAAAGAAAAACTTGCGAACTACAATATTATACGAGTTCGCAAGTTTTCATTATTGTTGTATATGCCCTTGTTTCATAGGCAGGGCAAGATTGTTTGCTATTGATAAACAATAACTTGTCCTCTGCCTCCACAATTTCCACATGTTGTTGTTTGCGGATTTCCATAGTAATCAACCAAGACATTTCCATACATGTCAGTGGCGTAAACAATACCTCCACCATTGCAATATGGACATACAGCATAAGATGCCTGTGGTGAAGTCTCTTCATATTCATTGTCATCATCATCGTCGTAAGATGAATGATGACTTGGACGGCTTGGTCGTCTGCCTCTTGTTGAGCGATAGGCATCATCTGCATTTTCTTCTACCGTACGTTCTACTTGCCCAGCTTCTCTTTCAACAGCATTGGCAGCTTTGCTTGCCGCTTTCTTCTCTATATACTCTAATGTTTCTGTTGCCGCCTTTTTGCCAGCAGAACCTCTGCAAGATGAAAACATTAACACAAAGGCACAAAAGAACAAAAATGTTACTAATTTTGACTTTCTCATAAGTCTTGTTTTTCCAATTTTATACTAAATTACCCCTTTTTCTTCCAATCTCTTCATTACATCATCAGCAAAGTTTCTTGCGTCAATTTCTACAGGCTGATAGTAATAGAGACGGAAATCCACATCGTGCAAAGAACCGTCATTGTATGGGATAACAATCCTTTGTCCAGTACTTCGATAATACTGATATTGTGAATCGTAGAAATTCTCACGCCATGTTTCCACCTCAGCCCCTGACTCATGAATGCATTTAACATCTACATTATAATGCTGATAAGCATGTCGCCCTTCATGAATGATTGTATTGATAACCTCCTTATGTATGTTCGGGTTAGTAGAACCTACGTAAAGCGAGTTTAGAGCTATCTTATGTTCTGGTGCACTTTGGTAGCCGAGTGTTTTCTCTGGCAAATTTTCCAACTCTACTTTAAGGGCTGGGCGGTGCTCGATAGCTGCAATGTGTTGTTCTATCTTGTTCAACACTTCTTCTTTCTGTTCCAAAGAGAGATTCTGCCAATTCTCATATTTGATTTCCTCTACACTTTCAAGATAGTCAGCAATACCTTCAGACATTTCCAAATCTGTAACAAACTCCGCACCTTCATAACGTGATTGCAAAGTCTCCATGTCCTCTAATGATGCCGACTCTACATATTCGTTAGAACTATCTGTCAATGGTTCCAACTTGTCATCCACTATCTCATTAATAGGGATAGTCTCGATATCCTCTAAAGATTCCAGTCCCATCTATTTGTGATAATTTGAGCCGCAACCGCCTGTACATATACAGCCGGAGCTAATGCTGTAGTTTGAACCACAACCACCAGTACATACACAGTTGCTCATTTCCATACTTGGTTCATTCACACCTTCCGTTGACTCTACAGACTCATTCGTATTTTCCAAAGGAGTTACTTCATCTGTATTTTCCAACGCATTTGCTTCTATCTTTTCCAACTTCTCATTGGTTTCCAACATTTCTTTTTCCATTTTGATTTTCGTTTTTGATTATACGATTTTATTGATTACCTTATTTATCTCCAGAATAGCAGCATCATCCCCATTTCTTTTTGCTATTTGCAACTGGTAACGGCAATTTGCCACAAAAAGCAATTTGAATGCGCTGCAATGGAAAGGCGAAGGTGTATTGATGTCATTTGAGCAAACATAATTCATCCCATAGCAATGTGTGCAAACCGTATTGAGAAGACATTTTGCACATTTACCATTATTGAAACATGAATGGTCTTTGAAATCAATTTTCTTAACTGCATTTTCTGCCTTTTCCTTTGAAATGGTTACAGGGGAAAACAAATGGCAAGCATACGTTTTTCCTGTCCAATCCACACACACCATGTCCTCACCACAACTGCATGTTTTATGGTTTGCCGTATTCGTGCGCATAATGGTGTTAACATCTACTCGCAACATAGAGAATGGTATCAACTGAGGATTTGCCAAATAAAACTCTACCAACTTCTTTAATTCCGTTTGATAAATACCAAGTTTTTCTTTAGTCCATCCAACAGAATTTCCCATTGCCAAGTCGGCAGAGATATATTTAAACCCTTTTCTGTGCAGATACTTGACACCTTCAGCCATATTCGAAATTGTGTCAGGAGAAATGGTCATCTTCACACTTTGATTTGGCCAAGTCTTGACAAAGAAGTCCAAATCCACATTCTGAAATGATGATGAACGGTTGGCATTTTGCATAGCCATATCTCCGTCAAAGCTCAATCCCAAATGGATCCTGTCTTTGTTGTTGGCAAACCAGCCTTTCATGTCATCCATCAGCAATGTTCCATTGGTAGGAGCAAACAGCATCATCTGTTTGTCTGTAATGCGTGTTGCCCAAAGCCATTCTGCACATTCTTTGATAAGCGGAAATTCCAGAAGAGGCTCACCACCCATAAACTGAATTTCAACAGCTTCATACTCATCATCCAATGCCTTTACCTGTTCTTGGATGACGCTCTTGGCTTTTGCCAAACTCATCTTGAAGTTGCTAACCTTTGGCTCATAACAATAACTGCAACGTAGATTGCATTTATACGTTATCAACAGCATGATGATTTTCTGTTTGCCCATACGCTTTCCTTTACAATTGTTTTCCGTCCTTGTACTCTGAAATCTTGCCGTCTATAGAGAACAACATGCCCTTGTATGGCTTGCCATCAACAAATATGCCTTCAAACCATTTCGAATTATTCCAAAACAACTTGCCATAACCATTATATATGCCGTTCGTTAGCTCTCCATCATAAACCTCACCATTGGCTTTTCTGAATACGCCACGTACCATTTGGTTGAACTTCCAAATACCCTGGAACACATCGCCACTTCCAAACCAACATATTCCATTGCCTGTACGTTGGTTGTTTTGCCATGAGCCAACATATACATCATGATTGGCGTAGGTCATTTTACCCTTACCCTCACGCTGTCCATTATTGAAGTCTCCTTCATACTTGCTTGCGTATTTGTCCTTGATAGGGTCGTAGAATTTATAAATTCCCTTACCATGCATCTTGCCAGCTTCCCAATCACCATCATAAATGTCATAATTGGAGAACTTAAACACGCCATAGCCTTGGCGAACGCCATCAACCAACTCACCTGTATATTCGCCATTGGCAAACGTACAAGTGCCATATCCTGTATATTTCTTTTCTTCTGCCATGTTTTTATTATTGAGTACACTTGAAAAAGTCAGTTCCTCTATTGATGACGGTATTGCATTAGTTTACATTATATTATCTGTAACTCTTTGCCATCTGGAGATTTTTTTGTATCTTTTCAACAGAATAGAAGACTTCATCCAATGTTCAAGAAAAGCAGTATAAACAA
>CAVGEF010000153.1:0-5430 GCA_963628205.1 Bacteroidaceae bacterium | reverse complement strand
ATGGGAACCAGTAAGGATATTAACAGATTTTAGTACATTTATCACGATACGGAGTAATTTTTTCATGGAGATGATTCTTTATAATTTCATTGTAAAGTGTCACAATACTACTGCATATCAAATGATGAGTATATTGTGACACTATGTTGTTTTAGAAATTAACTTCTGGTGTGAATGTCTCAACTGAGAAATTCCCTTGTAGCTTTTGATAATCTTCAGGCGAATAACTCAACTCCAAGTTGATTTCATATAAAGTACTTGACTGTAACTTGGCTGATGCGATACTGTTCATAACGAAAGTTGTACCTGCTAGCCCAACCTGGTTTGGTAGTCCATCATTTCCTCCAAATGCTTTTACAGGACCATTATAGTATGGCTTTGTCTTTACTCCAAACATACCTAAACCGCCAGGTGATTGATAAGACTCAGAAACATTTTTAGGAGTATTGTCAAAACCGGCAGGTATAGAATAGTTTGTAAGGGCGATGTTCCCATGATTCTGTAATTGGTTTTCTTTGTTTACAGTAAAATAGAACTCGTGCCCTAAGTCATCTTTTATCTTGAAACCAAAGATGCCAGCAGTAAGATAAGTCTTGATGACCTCCCCAAATGTCTTGGCATCATCATTGTAAAAGTGTAAAGCCATACCCTTAGCGTATGGAAATGCATAACCGTCATGTACAATGGCTCCATCTTTTACGTCAAAGTTAAATACTGAATGTGAAGAGAAGTAAAGAGTCTGATATAATAATCTACAGAACGCCTTTGTGTTCTTGTTTTGAATGACGGATATTTCTACTGGCACTTTTCCATTAGCACCTTCACCGACCTTTACCTTGTAGTCAAACAAGTTATCCAATCGCAAAGCTAAAGCATTTTTAAGGGCTTCATGTACAGCTAATTCATTTTTTGTGCGAATGCGTTCCAAAACTTCTTCTTGTGGAGTCTTCTGCTTTTCTTTGGTCGAAATTCCTATAGACTGTGCAAACATTTTACCTGCGGTAGAAAACGTTTTGCCATATGTCTGTGCTAAGAATGGAGTCTTCTTGAATTGTACTTCTACTTTTACATTATAGCCATTGTTTGTCTTTTCAGAAGACAATAGGTTATAGCCAGTCAATTTAATGTCTGGATTAAAGCTAGTAACTTCTTCTGATGTTTGGATGTCTTCATCCTTTGTCTCTTCTTTAGAGTTGATGAAAGACATGTAGCCATGTGTCATAGCTTCGCTAATGGCATTTTCTATGGCTTCATTTTCTGTAGCTCCTGTTCCGCTAACAATCAATACCTTTGCCTTAGCAAAGAGACTTAATGTGCTGATTAATGTAAGCAGCAAAATTAATGATAATTTTCTCATAATCATTTACTTTTTCTTAAACTTAGACTTTACGACTATATTGCTTTTGTCTTGCTTTTTCAAGGTCATTGTGTTGGCATAGACTAAAGCGTCAATAACAACAACGAAAGTGGAATCTTCTTGATATTGTTTCTTTATCTTGAAGTCCTTTATGGCACCATTTGTTTGCGAGATAATCTTGTCTAATGCTATAGAGTCATTGGCAAGTTCTGTGTCGCTCTTAAGTAATGAGCCAATGGCGTATCGAACAGCTCCTGTTTTTGCATTGATGAGTGCTGAACTGGCTGTTTGACCATAACCTGTTTGTGTGACATTTATTTTTTTGAATACTTGCGCATCAGCTGTTGTACAGTAAACAGTGCATAATATCAATAGAACAATGAGTCTGAAAAAATGTCTGTGCATGATCATATATAATTTACAATAATGTCAATTGTTTCTTATTGCTCTAATGGCAGGTAATATACAAAGACTTTCTCATCGTCTGGTCCACGGAATGTAGATAGCTTTTCCATACCTTTACCTGCGGCAGCATGTATCGCCGACTGAACGATTTTGTCTGAGAACGTTTCAGAACTACTTTCTTTTTCTGTTTCGTTCACGTTACGATTTTGCTCAGAACCAATCCCTGAATTCATAGAATTGGTGTTGTCTTCTTGTTTTTTAGAGAAGTCAGAAGAAGTCTCGGAATTTGTTTCATATACCGAAACAGACTTATTCATAGCACCATTTAGAAATTCAGAGGCAAGTCTGGCTGCTTTCATTTGTCCAACTCTGTTCTGTTGGGATATGTTTTGCTTGGAATTGACGATCACACATACTGAGAGTATATGTTTTTTCTTTGAAAGTTTATAGACTTTGACACCTTCTGCTTGTGTCTTCATATAGTCTCGTTTAATAGTGCTTGTCAGTTGTTCCTCTTGCTTCTCATCCAGTATTTGTGCATGAGTTGCAAGAGGAATAAATCCTACCATCAGAATCAATGCTAAAAGAAATCTTTTCATTGCTTTAATATTTGATATTCTGATTCTTGTTGTTATTTTTGATAGTCTCTCTCTTTGTCTTTTCCTTAGACAAGTCTTTTACTGTATCTTGGAACTGTTTCTGGCTTTGCAAGTTGTATTCATAGTTCTTGTCCATTGCCTTTTGCTCGTTGTCTGCTCTTTGTTGCTCAGCTTCCATTGTGCGTCTGTGCTCGGCATCTTTGTTGGCATTGTCTATGGCATCTTGCGCTTTCTGCTTCTTCATCCCCGCAGTTTCGCCAGTTTTCTCCATGTCATATTCGTCGAAGACTTCTTGCATCTGTTTCTCGAACATAGCTTTATTCTTCATAATCTCTGCATCTTGCTGTTCCAGGAGTGACATAACGCCTGCCTTGTCATACTCAACAAGGACTTCATACTTATATTTCTTGGCATTCTTGTTATAGTACTTGGCTTGGTCAATAACTTTACAGCCTGTTAAGATACCTTTGGCAACAGTCTTGCTGAGTTGTTCGTCGTTAGCCATAAACTTTTCTGCATCATTCATTTGACTTTGCTTGCGGTATCTCTCAAGTGCATCTTTGGTGAATGTCTCAATTTGGCGTTGCATTTGAGCACGAGCATTTTGCTCTGCCATGTCTCTTGCCATCATTTCGTCACGAGACTCTGCCTTGCCGACGGAACGCAATTTTTCAGAGTCTTCAAACTGTCGCTTCTCAATGCGACTTTGTTTGAGTTCCTCGCTGTAGCCATCGTCTGTAGCGTTGTTGTTACCTTGCATCTTCTGCATCATTTGCATCATCTGCATCATCTGTGCCATTTGCTCAGGAGTCATGTTGTTGTTCTGAGCTTGTACATTTCCTACTGATAAAATCAGAGAAAAGGCAGTAATTACCATGATTTTCTTGTTCATAGTCATTTTATAGTTAATATGTTGTTACACTGTTGTCATAGAGACATTGGTAGGATAACTATTGTAATAGCTACTATCGAAGTTGCTCTTGACATAATTTTCTAAGTATTCTGGAGTTGCTTGGATAAGTGCGTGATATTCTTCTCTAGGCATTTTTTTTGTATCATATTGCTTGCTTGTATACTCACTATCATTGTAATGGCGTATCCAATCGAAACGTACTTTGACCATAGATTCCTCTTTTTGCTTAGCCTCCATACGCTCTCTTTCCTCCTCGCGCTCTGCTCTTTCTAATGCTTGTCTGCGCTCTTCTTTGCAATCTTCTATAGCCTCAATCCAATTTCCATAATTTCTTTTGAGAATTTGTGCTGATGTTATGAATGCTTCAAGTGCGAAGGAATCTTCTTCTTTATTGTAGATTTTTGCAATCTTAAGGTACTTTACATACTTCTCTATATTCTCAATAGCACTTTTTAGTTCGTTGACTGTAGGGTCATGAGAGACATACATGCCTTTTTCTATAGACTTTGCAATTCTATAAGCTGCTTCTCCGTCATTTTTTTCATTAGCAAGGAATTCATCTTCTGTATCATATTGTAGACGCAGACGATTATCGTCCTCTTCCTGTGCCTTCAACTCTTCTTGCTTTTGAGCAGCTTTGATTTCGTTTTGTTCATTTTCTACGAGAATGTTCAAGAATGTTGCTGCATTCTGATTTCCCAATACCATAGCTTGCTGATACCAATACTTAGCTTGCTGGGTGTCTTGTGGAAGTCCCTTTTGACCATGTTGGAACCATAGCCCAATCTGACATGCAGCTTGTCCATCGCCATTTTCTGCTTTTTCTACATAATCTTTGATAGAAGCAAGGATGTTTTGTTTTTCTTCCTGTTTTTTAGCAAGTTTCTGCTGACGTGCATCTTCTTGTGCTTTTTCCTCAGCTTCTTTCATGGCACGTAGCTCTGCCTCCATCTGTGCTTTGCGCTTGGCATCCTCAAACTCCTTTCTGTCCAATTCAGCCTGGCGTTGTCTGTTGGCTTCAATCTGTGCTAAACGTGCTTCTTCCAGTCTGCTTTCTTCTAATGCGGCATCTTCTCTTGCTTTGCGTTCTGCTTCTCTTCTCTCCGTCTCTTCACGCTTTTTGCGTTCTGCCTCCTCCCTAGCTTTACGTTCTGCTTCCTCTTTGACTTTGCGCTCAGCCTCAATTTTAGCTTGTCGTTTAGCCTCTTCCTCAGCCTTCATCTCTTCGAGTTCTTTCTGATGAGGCTTTAATGCGGCAATAGCACCATGTTTCATTGAGTATTTCATCTCGTCTGCCTGCTTTTGCAGATAGTCTGCTACACTATCACCCAGTTGTTCTTGGGCTACTTTCTTTAGTTTATCAAATAATCCCATAGTTTACTTATTTTATTAGATATACTTAATACTTTATTGTAAGTCTAAATATCATTAAGTGTTTGAAAATTAAAAGTTCCTTTTTTTTGTTTGCTACTTATGGTACAAAACAAAATAGCAGCAAAGACTCTCCGGCACTGAGACTTAACTTATATGTCGGAGAATCTTTGCTGCTATATCTTATGCTGTTGCCCATAGAGCCAGACTTCCTTTTATGTCCTATGGCTCCTGTTTGGACGATTATTATTCAGGTTAAGTGCTAGTCTAAGCACAAAAAAGCGTGAAGCCCACTGTCGCTCGCTTCACATCTTGAGGTCTTCGAACTTACCCGTCAGCCGAAACGAGCAACGAGACCCCACGCCGATATGCATAGATACACTCTCATAGAGCCAGCTCTTTTGGGGAGCTGACTTATGAAAGGTACGTATATTACATACCCATAGGCATCATCGTTGCGAGGTTTCTTAGCTGACCATGAAGTGTTCGAAGTTTCAAGATGCCAGAAAACCAAGCGCCAATAACGCTTTTCTTATGTTTGCCCTCAACCAACCGTCACTCTTTCAAGCGACTTCGGCGCAGGGCTATTTGCTGTCAACGTACATATAAAGTACGAAATAGCGTGCCAAAGATAATGAAAATTACGGAAACGACCAAACAAAAACCGAAAAGATTTATGTTTGGTCGCAGAAAAAATGTATTTTTATATTTTTTTGCTACTATAAGACTGCACTAGTGTCTCTTAAAATTATTTAAAATCAAAATTAAACATCTCATGCACAATG
>CAVGEF010000152.1:0-2164 GCA_963628205.1 Bacteroidaceae bacterium | reverse complement strand
CCTCTGGACAGAGCTGTTATTGCATTATTGCGGTTATAAAGTATTCCAACACCTCTGGGGCCGTTAAACTTATGCGCACTGAATGCAGCAGAGTCAATATCTTCTTCATCCAGTCTGAAAGCAATCTTTCCCAAAGCTTGGACAGCATCACAATGAAAGTGGATGTAACGGCCGTATTTAATAGATTTTTCTCTTATAAGATGCGCTATACCTTTTGTGTTCTGTATGGTACCTGTAACATTATTTACTTTCATAACACATACAAGTCTGACTTTTTCATTTAGAGCTTTATCAAGTGTTTCAAGAGACAAATAACCTTTTGGGCATGGTAATGTTGTAAATTTCCAGCCAAAAGACTCTAAAGTTTTTCTCCATTCAAGTACAGCAGAGTGTTCTATTGCACTTGTAATTATTTCACCGGGGGTTGGACTTTTCAAAAGAGAAGCTAAAATAATGGAGTCGCTTTCAGTTCCACCTGATGTAAAGAAAATGTTTTGAGCTTTACCTCCAATAAGTGATGCAATTTTTTCCCTCTCTTCTTTTAAGTGCAATGAGGCATCATTGCCCAAAGGATGAACAGAAGAGGGATTTGCCGGAAAAGCATTTGCGCAACGGACATATTCGTCAATTGCATTTTGGCTCATAGGAGATGTAGATGTCCAATCAAAATAGTGCATGTGCATGATTATAGTTGAAATAATATCAATGATAAAGTTATACCGACGGCATCATTACAAGTTTTTTAATGATATCGTCACTGAGTTCTTTTTGCTGTATTTGTCCCTGGCCTGTTAAAAGAACAAACTTGACTACACTCATTACAGCTTTCTTGTCTCTTTTAAGCTGTCTTCTATAATCAATCCAGTCACTTCTGCTTATTCTGAAACCTGTATCAAACCCATAATATTTGAATAATCTTTCAACGTTTTGTGCAAAATCAAATGTGCAAAGGCCCAGTTCTGCACTTGCATAGGAGGCTCTGCAAACACCCCATGCAACGGCCTGTCCATGTGTCCATTGCATACGTGATAAGCTTTCCAATGCATGACCAAAAGTATGTCCCAAATTCAGGGCCGCTCTAACGCCCAGGCGGTCGTACGGGTCAGGCTCTACATAAGATTTTTTAATTTCCAAAGATGCCCGTACCAAATCGCTTAAAGCTGCCGGGCTTCTATCCATTATTGTTTGTTTTGAAGAAAAGAGAAAATTAAGAAGTCTTGTATCTTTGGATAAAAAGCTGTGCTTTATGACTTCTGCAAGACCATTGGTGAAATCTCTGTTTGATAATGATTTGAGACAATCGGTACAAATCAAGACTTCGTTTGCCGGAAAGAAAGTTCCAATTAAGTTTTTTGTGTATCTGAAATTAATACAGGTTTTGCCCCCGGTGGAGGCATCGGCCATTGCAATGAGTGTCGTAGGAATCAGAACGACCTTGCATCCCCGCATATAAATTGATGCTGCAAAAGCAGTTATATCGCTTATAACACCGCCGCCAAGTGCAATGAATGTGCAATCTCGCCCTAGGGAATTTTCCATTGCTGTGCTTATAATTCTTTCAATTGATGTGTAAGTTTTGGATGCTTCGCCATTTTCTACTATGACATTTGGAGAAGGAAGAGGGCGCACCATTTTTGCTGTATTTGTATCACATACCCACAGAGTGTTATTGCCCAATGCACCAACATGATATGAGAGGTCTTTGAAATCAGAAGCAAATAGGATTTTAGTTCCCAGGCAAGTCAACAGTTCCTGCATAGATATGTTTTACCACCATTGGGCATATTCAATCAATCGAGGAATTTGAGAATTCTGTTATATGTCTTACGTAATTCTTTACAATTTGGTTTTTCATCCAATGTTACCAAAAGAGAATATGCCGTGTTGTTCAATGCGTCAGTAAAACTTGGATTGACATGGAAAAATAAACTGTTTTTGTTAGTAACAAGTTCAACAAAGCCAAGTTTAGATTTGTCTTTAAGAGGACAAAGGCACAAAAGTTGTCCCAAATACGGAATAAGGTTGTCAATGTCATCAAAACCCATAACTTTGTCATACGGTTTCTCAATAAAAATGTTTTTTGAAAAATCCAAATGTTTACTTAATTCAATTATTTGTTGAAGTTTTGCACCAAAACATACATAAAAACCGTTATACGAGATTG
>CAVGEF010000151.1:0-7702 GCA_963628205.1 Bacteroidaceae bacterium | reverse complement strand
GACTCAGGAAGCATACGATTATGTAAAATCAAATTATGAGGATTTTATTATTTTATACACCCCTATCAATGGAAGAACTGAATGCCGAAGAATATTTACTAAGGTTATTAATCCTTTGTCTTTTCAGCGTAAAAAACTTGGAACTGAACGTGGAAGAATATCGAAGTATCCTATTACATATGACGATTTGATGTATAACAGAGATAATTTTAGGGATTTGTACGCAGACAAACCAAAGGGAATGACAAGAAAGCAATATGCAGAGTTTGTAGGTTTTAATCCTTGCACATCATATACGCAATACGCATCAAATAAGGCAAAGCATTATTTGAGACTTTTTAACGACACTTACAGAAACGGAATAACTGAGTTGACTTTGGGAACAGGAAAGGATGGAATCGCAATACATATGCATCATATTTTTCCTGAAAGCAATTATCCAGAAATTTCTGGGTATTACGAAAACCTCATCGCTCTAACTCCAACACAGCACCTTACTTATGCTCACCCTCAAGGTAATACACATAAAGTTGATAAAACATATCAACATCTTTGTCTTATAGCAAAGACAGATAGTATTGAAACAAATTTAACTCAAAACGATGGGACTCCGGTGATTTATGAATTTGTAAAATTTCAATATGTCTTGAGCTTAGGTTTATCTGCTAATGATTTCAAAGATATAGAAGACATGGATTTTCAAGGAATAAGAGCAAAAATAGAACGCCATTTTTCTCATTAAGTAGGTGGATAACTTTCAGCCGGGGTGGATATGTTACAGTTTTGCAGTCTGCTCCGGAATCTTGAAATTTTGAAACTTGGGTTTCAAAACAACAAAAGCAGCCGTTCAGACTGCTTTTTTGTAGGACTTCTTTGTATCAAGGTCATTGTTTATTGATGCGGACGACTGGACTTGAACCAGCACAAGATCTCTCCCACTAGCACCTCAAGCTAGCGTGTCTACCAAATTCCACCACATCCGCATGTAATTGGTTTTAACAGACTTGAAAATACCTTTTCTTTGAAAAATAGTCAATAGAGGTAAAAAGCATAGAGGTGAAAAACAATTGACCTAATAACTAAGTGGGAACAAATAACCTAATAACCACACTACAACCACATATTTTCAACTATTTGTTGAACTTCACGTTTTATGCCTTTACAATGAGTTTGTTCACTAAAAAAGCGGGGTGCATATATGCAAAATGAAAGTTTCATAGCAAGAACCAGCGGTCTTAAAGGAAAGGACTACTTGGGCTATGCAATGGTAGATGCTGCGGGCTGTCTTGTATTCAGCCTTGTTACAACACTGCTTCAAAAATTTTATACCGATATTTTCCATCTAAACCCAATGTTCATTATGGTCATGTTCATTGTGGCCCGCATTTGGGATGCCGTTAACGACCCAATGATGGGAAGAATTTGTGATACTGTCAAACCAAGTAAATACGGCAGATACAAACAATGGTTTTTGTATATTGCAGCACCTTTGGCAATACTATCCATATTGATGTTTGTTAAATGGCCGGGTCTTGGAGAAGACGGTTTTTATACTCAAACATGTATTTATGCAACTGTGACATACATATTGTGGGGTATGGCTTATACCGTTCTTCAAATTCCTTATGGCTCATTGGCATCGGTTGTTACAACAAATGAGGGGGAGCGCAACAAGCTTTCCGTTTTCAGGTCTATAGGGGCAGCTCTTGGCTCTATTCCGGTTTTGGTTATTGCAAGTTTTGCATATGCAAAAAGACTTGATGCGGCTGGAAATGTTGTTATTGGCGAGAACGGAAAAGCAATTACAGACTTACAGTACAAGCCTGTTATAGTTGGGGTCATCATCATGTCTTTGTGTTCAATGATAATGCTCTTTATTTGTTTTGCACTCAATAAAGAAAGAGTTAAAACAAAACCGCAACCAAAGACTAAAGGTGCTACCGTAAAAGCTGTAAAGACGTTGTTTTGTAACCGTGCATTTGTATCAATAAGCCTTACAGCCATGCTTTTACTTGCAGGTCAAATGTTTACGCAAAGTTTTTACACTTATGTTTTTGATGATTATTTTCATGCAAACTGGATGAACCTTGCAACGCAGGCATGCACTTATTCCCCAATGATTATCATGATGTTCATTCTTCCAAAACTTGCACGAAAAATCGGCAAAAAAGAAGTTTGTTCTGTTGGTGTTGCCTCTGCAGCCGGTGCAAATTTAGTACTGTTCTTCCTGCGCTCAATGGACCCGTCTTCTCTCATGTGGGTATTCCTTATTATGTGTTTTGTAAGCGGGTGCGGTCTTACAACTGTTGTTATGCAACTTTGGTCTATGGCTACTGATGCCATTGATGATATTGAAGTTACAACAAAAAGCCGTGATGATGGAACAGCATATTCAGTTTTTAATTTCTTTAGAAAGTTAGGGCAGGTAATTAGTGCCATATGTGTCAACGGTGCACTTCTTGGAATGAATTACAAGTATAACAAAGGCGCTGTCCAAACACTTGAAAATCTTAAAAAGATGTATGACCTTGCAACTTTAATTCCTGCTATCATGTTTGCACTTATGGCGCTTATCTTGTTTGTTTTCTATCCTTTATCACGCCAAAAAGTCAAAGAACTTCAAAGTTTGAAAGAATTGAAACTCAAAGAGTCTTACGAAAACAAAACAATTGAGATTTAAGAGACTTGGGAGGGTTTTTACAAAGCTTTGGGACTTCCTTTTTTCAAGAAATTGCAAGTCATCTTGAACATACCGGGATGTCCCATTTTTGTTTCTTTTTCTCCAAAACAAATAACCCTATTTCTTTCCCACTTTGGCAATTCTGCTACCTTGCTTTGGTCTTTGAAATTGTAACTTGCATTATCACTTAACTTGCTTTTCTCTCCGGCCCAGGGCTCTATGCTATAGGTTTTATTCACATCACCGTATTTTGCAAAATTTGATATATATTGCACCAACTGGCTGCTTGCTTCGTAGTCTCTTTTGCCATACGGACGCCAACTTGAGCCCAACATTCCAAAAATATAGACAAGATCGCATGAATGAAACGCCAAATTGTTATCTCCCGGTGCATTGATATCAAAAAAATACCGGTATCCATTATTATTTTTTGCAAAAACATTGCCAATGTGAGCCAAAATCGGAGCATACATGTCGCAATTTGTATAACTTATCATGTAATCGATTTGCAAAGGTTTTTTTATCAACTTGTCTACAGGCTCCGGAATCAAGACCCCGTCAACGACAGGCATTGTATTGTAGATAGTATCTTTTCTTTTTGTTTTCAATTTTTCAACTGCTTCAAAAAGAGGTCTTAGACCAATTCCCTTAAGATTCTCAAGTGTGGAGCATCCCAAACAGGACATCAATTCCAACCAATATTCATGGCAATCGCACGCTTTCTTTGGAAGTGAAAACTTGGGAAAGAGACCTGCGCCTGAAATCATGATTGCTCTGTTAAAAAGTCCTTCATTTGCTTTATTAATGACCATGTATTGTATGGACATGGCTCCGGCACTTTGGCCCATTACAGTAATATTGTTTGGATCTCCTCCAAAGCTTGCAATATGGGCCTTGACCCATTTTAATGCCTGTATTTGGTCATCCAAACCAAAATTTCCATCACGGCTGTTGGCTTTTTGGATATCTTCATGAGTTAAATATCCCAAGATTCCCACGCGGTAGTTAATAAAAACAGTGATAATTCCATGTTGTGCAAAATATGTACCGTCAAAAGGCATTTCTGAATTTGACCCGCTGTTAAAACCTCCCCCATGAATGAAAACAATAACAGGAAGAGGCCCTAAAGATTCACCTAAAGATTTAGTTGTCAAAAAGTTAGGTGTAAAGATATTCAAATTCAGGCAATCTTCCGAGTAATTGAACTTGATTCCCTTTCTATACTCTTTGTGATAAAAAAGCCTTTCCGGGTTGTCTAAATGCTCAAACTCAACCCATGTTCTGCTTTGAGGACAAGAATCTCCCATTTTTGTTGCATCATAGGTTTCCGTAAAAGGCTCTTCAAGTTTTGAATACTCAAAACGGTTTGCTTTTGCGTATCTAAGTCCCAAAAACTTGTTGCATTTACTATTGCAAATGCCACGTATTCTTCCACATGTTGTATCAAGTTCAATGAAATTTGTCTGTTCTTCTTTCTTTGCCATAATTTTATATAAGGGAGGTTCTTTTTACCTCTCAATTGGAGTAAAAGCAAATTTAGTTACGTCAAAAAGTCCCATGTCTGTAATCTTAATTTCAGGTATGACAGGAAGAGCCATGAAGCACAATGTCATAAACGGGTCTACGTTGTCGTTAATGCTGAGTTCTTTGCGGGCAAGAGCCTGCATTGAGCTTATTTTCTCTTCAACATACGTTCCCGGTTTGTCTGTCATAAGGCCTGCAATTTCCTGTTGAATGAAGTCTAAAACTTTGCCGTTTTTTACTACAACGATTCCTCCTCCAAGCTCTACCAGTTTGTTGACAGCTACTTCCATATCTGCATCACTGTCTCCAACTACGATAATATTGTGAGAATCGTGAGCTACACTTGTTGCAACAGCACCGCCTTTGAGTCCATAACCTCTTATAAGGCCAAGTCCAACATTTCCTGTTCCCTTGTGGCGCTCAACAACAGCTATTTTAACAATGTCATTGGTATTACGTACCCATAAGCCATTTTTTATATCTACATTTGCAAAACCAATTTCCGTGACAACTGACCCCGGGATTATATCAATTGTTTTGACAGCCGGTTTTTCAAGATGCAGTGCAAGACGTTCTTTTGAGAAGTTTTTAACGTTCATTTTACCGCTTACACCAACCGGGTCCACATGGATTTGAGGTGCAAGGTATTTGCCTTTTGAAGCCACATGCTCGCCCTTACAGTAGACGTCTGTTACATGAAAGTCTTTAAGATTGTCAATCAAAACAAAGTCTGCTCTAAGACCGGGTGCAATTGCGCCCCTGTCTTTAAGTCCGTAGCACTGGGCTGCATTGAGAGATGCAATTGCAACAGCCGTTGGAGCGTCTAAGCCTTCTTCTAAAGCTATGCGGATATTATTGTCTATATCGCCTTCTTCTACGAGGCTTTTTGGCTGGCGGTCGTCCGTGCAAAACATACAACGGTTGGCATTATTGCTGTCAACGCCCTTAAGAAGATTTCTTTCATCATGACAAGCCGATCCCTGACGAATCAGTACATACATGCCACGTCTTATTCTTTCTCTCAGTTCTTCACCTGTTGCACATTCGTGGTCGTTACATACGCCACTTGCGCTGTAAGCATCAAGGTTTGCACCAACTATAACAGGACAGTGGCCGTCTATAACTTTGTTGGCTTTGAGAGCCACCATTATTTTATTCAAAATTTCATCATCGGCATTGGCTGTGCCTACATAGTTCATAAGCTCGCCCAAGCCAAGTACTCGTGGATTGTCAATTCTGGTTGCAATATCGTCTGCAAGAAGGATTGCCCCGGCATTCTCAAATGGAGTGGAAGGCACACAAGACGGGATTTGAAGGTATACAGTCAAAGGAAGGTCCTTTGAAGCATTCAGCATGTAATCAAGCCCGGCTATTCCGCATACATTGCAAATTTCATGAGGGTCTGCAATTACAGTGGTTGTTCCATGAGGAACGACAAGTCTTGCAAATTCGGCAGGTGAAAGGTGTGAAGACTCTATATGTACATGGCCATTGATAAAACCCGGTGCCATGTAGCTGTCTTTTGCATCAACAGTTTCTTTTGCTTCAGGAAAATTCTGACCCCCGAATCCTGCAAACAAACCGTCAACTATGTATACATCACCATGAAAAGTGTTCTTGTTATAAACATCAATGATGTTGCAATTTTTAATACAAAGGTCTGCAACAGCCCTTCCAGCGGCTACATCAATAAGATGTTTCAGCTGATTTTTCTCCATTTTGTGCCCCTTTTTTCAGAAAGTAACCAAAGTAATCTTGAAAGATTGCCCCTTGGTTTTTGCTTTTTTCAAGAGATTTTATAAGACCTCCTTAATCTCTTAAAAAATACCGCAGGCAAAACCTGCGGTAAACAATTTCTTAAAATGTTTTAGTAAATTACGTCTACAATCATCTTTGCGATGAAGAGTGCAAAGAGAATCCATGTAGTAACGTCAATTTTCTTTGCTTTACCTGTACAAGCCTTAAGAATGACATAGAAGATAACTCCAAACATGATTCCGTTTGAAATGCTGTAAGTTACAACCATCATGAGGAAACATAAGAATGCAGGAATGCCTTCTGTGAAATCGTCGAAATCAATGTCTTTTACAGGAGTAATCATCATAACACCAACGATGATGAGTGCCGGAGCTGTTGCTGCTTGTGGAATTGAACCAAAGATTGGCTCGAGGAAGAGAGAAAGAATGAAGAGAACTGCAACTGTAAGAGATGTAAGTCCTGTTCTTCCGCCTTCTGCAATACCGGAAGCACTTTCAACAAATGTTGTAACTGTTGAAGTTCCAAGTATGGCACCGGCTGTAGTTCCAATAGCGTCTGCAAGAAGAGCTTCTTTGCAGTTTGGAATTTTTCCGTCTTCTTTAATCATTCCGGACTTTCCGGCACAACCTATAAGTGTTCCAACTGTATCAAACATGTCAACAAATAGGAATGTGAACATGATGATGATAAAGTCCAAAATATGCTTGCCGTCTACGAATATTTCATCAAATGCGAAATCAAAGAAATATGGAGCTTGAGGAAGATAGCTGCCTCCTGCATATTTTGTAACACCCATTGGAATACCAATAATCGTTGTTGCAATGATACCAATAAGAAGAGAACCTTTGACTTTCTTTACCAAAAGAATTCCTGTAATAATCAGACCAATCATTGTAAGAATACATGCACGGCCTACAAAGACATCAGCTCCATTTATATTTGCTATATAATTCCAGTCAAGCCAATGCGGGTTGAGTTCTACAAGTGTTGAACTGTTTGAAGTGATAATCTTGGCATTCTGCAAGCCAATGAAAGCTATGAAAAGACCAATACCGGCACCAATTGCTTTCTTGAGGTTTTCAGGAATACTGTTAACAATTGCTTCTCTCAAGTTGCAGAGTGTAAGAAGAATGAAGATTATACCTTCTACAAAAACTGCTGTAAGAGCATACTGCCATGAATATCCCAAGCCAATAACTACAGTGTATGCAAAGAATGCATTAATTCCCATACCTGCAGAAAGTGCGAAAGGAAGATTTGCTACAAGGCTCATTACCAAACATGCAATTGCAGATGCAATGGCAGTTGCAGAGAAGACTTTTGAGAAGACCATTCCTGTACCGCCGGGAACATCTACAGCAACCAGGATAGCAGGGTTTGTAGCAAGAATGTAAGCCAAAGCCATGAAGGTTGTAATACCTGCCATGATCTCAGTCTTAACGTCTGTTCCTCTCTCTTTGAGTTTGAAGAATTTTTCCATACATTACTCTCCTTATGAATGTTATGAAAGGTCGTTTTGACATTTGACATTTTAACCCCAGAATGTGCATGTACACAAGAAAAAAAATTAAAAAATGCAACAAATGGCAACAAATCCAATGTTAGCAGTGAGACCTTTGCAAAAACTTAACATAGTTTTATTTGTTGTTTTCTTTCTACTTGGAGCTTAACGGGCTTAGAGGTTTTTGCAAAACTGCCTTCATGTATCTTATCTTCATGTATCTTAGCTTTGCCTTTGCC
>CAVGEF010000150.1:4951-7581 GCA_963628205.1 Bacteroidaceae bacterium | reverse complement strand
AACAGACTACTTAACAGTGATTATTGATGGCCTGTCACTTGAACGTGATTTGGAAATCTTTGCATTGTAATTCAGGTTTTTGTAAAAAACTCTTTAGAAAGGATTTTAGATATGGATAAGAAAGAAGAAGTATTGAGCGAAAGCGAGAGACAGGAAAAGAAGCTTAGACAGGCCCAAGCTGCAAGAAAAAGAAAAAAGAGAATTAAGAGTCTTGTGGGCTGGCTTGTTGTAATATTTATAGTTGCTTTGGTTTTGTTTTGGTTCTTGAAAATGAAAAAGGACAGCGAAGCCCAAATTGAGGCTCTTCAGAATGCAAATACGAATATTGAATATACTGTCATCAAGAGCAATTATGTTAAGTCAATTGATATTTCAGGCAATGTAGAGGCTTATGATAAACAGGAAGCTAATTTTCGCTCTTCCGGTGCTGTTACAGGTGTTTTTGTCAAAGTTGGAGACAAGGTCACAAAAGGCCAAGTGCTTGCAACTATAGACGATACAGACCAGCAATATAACCTCAAACAAATTGAAGACCAAATTGCTGAAGCAAAAATCAGCGGTTCGGTTAAGAGTCTTGAATCATTGGAACTTAAGAAAACAAACGCACAGGAGCAACTTTCTTATACAACACTTACTGCAAACTTTGACGGCATAGTATCTAAAGTAAGTATCAGCGAGAACGACTATGTTGAAGCAGGTACTGCTGTTATTACAATAATTGATGTAAGCAAGCTCAAAACTACTGTTGAGATTGATGAAATTGACATGCAGTACATTGCGCAAGACCTGACTGCAACTCTCTCTTTTGATTCTCTTCCCGGACAGAGTATAGAAGCTTATGTTTCATATATTCCAATGGAAGGAAGATATACAAGCCAGGGAATGGGTGTTGTTGATGTTGAGATGACTATTGAAAATCCTCCTACAGGACTTAGAACAGGCTTTACGTTCACAGGTTCAATTGACCTTGAGCAGGATGTTGAGATGCTCTTAATTCCATCTTCTTCCGTTTCTACAGAACGGGGAGGAAGAACCTTTGTTACTGTAAAGAAGGCAGACGGCTCTACAGAAAGAAGAAATGTAATTGTTTCATATCTTGGAGAGGGATATAGCCAAGTTCTTTCCGGTTTAAGTGAAGGTGAAGTTATAACATACCAGACTTCCAACAACGGTGGTGGATTTGGTGGAATGATGAGAATGGGAGGAGGCTTCTAGTGGCTTTGAGTGTCATAGAGCTTGTTAATGTAAGACGCTACTACCTTGTTGGTGAATATCTTGTAAAGGCCTTGGATGATGTATCTTTAACAATAAACAGGGGCTCTTTTACAGCTATAATGGGACCAAGCGGCAGTGGTAAGTCCACTCTCATGAATCTCATTGGATGTCTTGATACTCCAACCAGTGGTTATATAACAATTGGAGGAGAGCTGACAAACGGAATGGATGAGGAAGAACTTGCTTTTATTCGTAATCAAAGGATAGGTTTTATTTTCCAGCAGTTCAATCTCTTGGGGAAACTCAATGCTCTTGAGAATGTCATGACGCCAATGGTTTATTCTCTTGTCCCTCTTAAAGAGAGGAGAGCAAGAGCAGAGGCAATGCTTGAGAAAGTTGGTCTTAAGGATAGAATGAAACATCTTCCCAGCGAGCTTTCAGGAGGTCAAAAGCAAAGAGTTGCTATAGCAAGGGCTCTTGTCAATGACCCTGATATCTTGCTTGCAGATGAGCCAACCGGAGCTCTTGATACAAAAACAGGGCATGAGGTCATGGAACTCTTTCAAAAGTTAAATGAAGAAGGGCGAACAATCGTCTTTGTTACGCATGACAGAAAACTGGGATTTCAATGTCGAGACCAGGTTTTCATACAGGATGGAAGGATAGTAGAAGAAGATGTTACTCGAGAACTTTAAGCTTGCAATAAAAAGTATGGTTACAAGTAAGATGAGAACATTTCTCTCTTTGCTTGGAATTGTCATTGGTGTTGGCTCTGTTGTAGCAATCATGACCCTTGGCGAAAGTGTCAAAGGTTCTATCAATGACGAGATGGCTCTTTCAGGTATGGACCTTGTAACGCTCAACAACATGGGAAGCAACACAATCTTTGATGAAGAGCTTGCTTATACCATTCAGGAAAAAGTGATGGGTATAGATAATGTGTGCATTCAAGCTGTTGGTAATGCAACAGTAAGACACAGCCAGGAAACCAGTAATGCAACTATCTATGGAGTTTCTTCAACGTATGGAGATATTCAAAAACTTGAGATAATGGACGGTTCTTTCTTTTCTATGGAAGACAATATGCGAAGTGAGCGGGTTGTCGTGCTTGGTTATGATGTTGCCATGGATTTGTTTCCCGGCGGTGATGCACTTGGAAACTATGTTTCCATATACAGAACACAGGCTAAAACATACAAGGTAGTTGGAGTTTTGGAAGATACTTCAGAGTCATCGACCTATGATACCAACAGTAATGTTTATATGCCTTTTTATACATACAGCCAAAACATGAGAAAGATAACAAGCGTATCTACTTATTACTTTCAGGTAAATGAAAATTTCTCTACAACAGATGTGTCTTCTGACATCAAAACATATATGACGTCTTTGGCTTCTTCTACTGAGTATATGGT
>CAVGEF010000150.1:0-4941 GCA_963628205.1 Bacteroidaceae bacterium | reverse complement strand
GGTTTCTACGGCTCAAGAGTTTGTGGACATGGCCAATTCAATTATGGAAACATTGACTACATTCCTTTCTGCTATTGCTGCTATTTCTCTTGTGGTTGGTGGTATTGGAATTATGAATATAATGCTTGTTACTGTTGTAGAAAGAACAAGAGAAATAGGTGTCAGAAAGGCACTTGGTGCAACACCAAAGACTATAAGACATCAATTTCTTGTTGAAGCAATGGTTCTTTCCATATGTGGCGGTATACTGGGCATTCTTTTTGGTCTTGTGATAAGTTATGTGGTAGCTTCAGCACTTTCATATAGCTTAAAGCTTTCCATATTGTCCATTGTTCTTTCTTTGGCATTCTCGTCTGCTGTTGGAATTTTCTTTGGATGGTATCCTGCTGCAAAAGCATCGGCATTGGATCCTATTCAAGCTCTCTCTTACGAGTGATTTCCCATATAGGGAACTCCCAAACGTGTGATAGACAACAAAAGTTCAATGAAATAGAATATCAAGCAAAGTTTGGGAGGCCCTATGGAGTTTGAAGCTGATTTTACAAGTTTTGACCAAGTTATAGCTTACATGGAGCATTTTACCAACCTTGAAAAGCTAACTGATAAATACAGTGTAAGAACATATAGACTTGATAGAATGCAGGCTCTTTTGAAAGAACTTGGGAATCCTCAAGACTCTTATAAAACTATTCATATTGCAGGAAGTAAAGGCAAAGGCTCTGTTGCAAGTTATATTGCAAAAGGGCTGCAGTCCTACGGCCTGAAAACAGGGCTGTATATGTCTCCTCATGTAAGTGATTACAGAGAGCGTTTTACCATTTGCGGCAAGTTTATTGATGATGACTTGCTGATTAAGACCGGCAATCTTTTGAAAAATAAGCTCAAAGATTTTCATTTTTGCGATACTCTGGGTGAAAATGAGCCCACAACATTTGAGCTTTATACTTCTTTTGCATTTTTGCTTTTCAACAAAACCTGCTGCCAATGGGCTGTTGTTGAAACAGGTCTTGGAGGAAGACTTGATGCAACAAATATTTTGGCTCCCCAAGCCTGTGTACTAACACCAATTGAACTTGAGCATACAAACATACTTGGAGATACAATTACAAAGATTGCAATTGAAAAGTCTAAGATAATTAAGAAAAATACTCCCGTTTTTACATCTTTACAGGAAAAAGATGCAATAGAAGTCTTTAGAAATGAATCCAAAGCCCAAGGCAGTCCTTTATTTGAGTTTGAAGATTGTGTTTCTTTCTTAGAAACTTCTTTTATTAATGGAAAACAACATGTGAGTGTTAAATTGAAAGACGGTTTTCAAACTTCATACAATCTTTCAATGTTTGGAAAAGTTCAAGCGCAAAACAGCCTTCTTGCTCTTATTGTTCTGAGATATTTGGGTTTTTATGTTAAAGACCAAACAGAACAGGCTTTTGAAAACAATACACTTGCAGGTCGCATGGAAGTGATTGATTGGAAACGAAAGCTTATTTTAGACGGTGCGCACACAAAAAAAAGTATGGAAAACCTGTTGGATACTTTCAGGCAAATATACCCAGGAAAATGTGGCATTTGCATATTTGGTGCAGTTGAAGGCAAAAATCATGAAGCTATGTGTGATCTTATATTGCAAACTTTTGACAAGATTATAATTTCACGCCCTGGAACGTTCAAAAGGAGCAATGTGCAAGCTTTATTTGAAATGTTTGAACAAAAAATATCGGCCTTTGAGCCATATAAAGAAAAAAAAGTTTATCTTGAAAGTGAGGCGTCAAGTGCCCTGTCTCTTGCCCAAAAGCTTACAGCTTGTGATGAGCCGGTTTTGATTTGCGGATCTTTTTACCTTGCCGGTGCTTTCAAGGAGGCTCTTTTATGTCATTGAACTGGAAAGAAATGGAGTTAATCATAAAAGAAGCTCATCTTGACGGCTGCAAAATACAAAGAGTTGTGCAAAATTCATTTCATTCTGTGACTTGGGAGCTATATGACAGGGATAGGGGGCGCTTTAGTTTTTATTCCAACATTGGCACACAATTCAGCAGAATAAATATAATTCATACCAATATTAAACAGCTTCAAAAAACAAAAAAACTCCAACGTTTTGAGCAATATGCCCGTAAAAATCTTGAAGGCTCTACTATATTGAAATGTTACCAGTTGCCGTTTGACAGAGTCATGGTTTGGGATTTGGATAACCACGGCCGTAAGCTCAAAGTTTTTACAAGACTTTACAGCGGTCCCGGTGCAAATATCATTGTCACAGATGAAAACCTTGTAATTCAGGATCTTCTTTTGAGAAGGCCCGGAAGAGATGAAACAAGTTCAAATGTGTTGGTTCTTGAAGAAAGAGAAAAAAGTGAAAAAGAGTTTGTTGTGCGTCCTTTTGAGGGACCTTCGTTTAATGCTTACATAGAAAAGACTTGCTCTAAAGAACAGGATGAAGACCAAAGAAGTTCTCTTGTAAAACAGGTAGAAAACAGGATGGAGCATGAACTTTGTCGTTTATCTTCGTCTATGAGAAGTGCAAAAAATACAATGGAAGCTAATTGTGATTTTGAAGAACTCAAATATGACGGCGACATTCTTTCTGCAAATTCGTATCTTATAAAGAAGGGTATGGAGCGCATAACACTTGTTGACTGGAATAAGGACAGCTCAGGAAATTCTAAAGTTACTTTGCAGTTAGACAAAAGCCTCACACCGGGTGCAAATGTTCAAAACTACTATGACCGTTATCAAAAAGCCAAAGGTGCACACGAGAATGCAAAACAGGAGTTAAAGAGGCTTGAGACAGAATATTCTTCAACAAAAGCTAAATTTGAAAAAGCTTTATTATTAAGCGATGACGAGCAAGCCGATATTCGTCGGCTTAAAGAAATACTTGAGAAAACACAACCTCAAAAACAGGAACATGAAGGGCCCGGTGTCAAATGCACAAGTGGCGGTTTTCAAATATTGGCGGGAAGAAATGCAAAAGAAAACGACCAATTATTACGTCATTATGCCAAAGGCAACGACATGTGGTTACACACCAGAGACTTCCCCGGTGGATATGTTTTCATAAAGTACAGAAGAGATAAAACAATTCCTCTTGACGTTCTTTTGGATGCTGCCAATATTGCTGTTCTTTTCTCAAAAGGGCGTAATTTGCAAAGTGTTGATTTGTATTATACCCAAGTTAAATATTTAAGACGCGCAAAAGATGGCAAAACAGGTTTGGTTTTGCCATCTCAGGAGAAAAACCTCACAATTAAACCCAATATGCAAAGAATTGCAAGGCTTTTGCCAAAGGACCAACAATGAAAAATGCATGCGAAGGTGTAATGTATCCGCTTAATGCAAAAGCAATTTTACAAAAGGATTTTTCCTGTGAAGAATTATCAAAAACAAATTGTAAAGAGTTTTGCAATCTCAAAAAACTTCATTTTGCATCGTTGTCATTGTTATCAGGAAGTTCATTGCAAGCTATAACAGTTCCGCATAAAGCGTGGAGCGTTTGCAAAAATGAACTTGATTTGGTTTTTATGACACTTCATGCTCAAAAATTGCAAAATCAACAGTCTTTGTACATAAAAGGCAACGTCAAAAGAATTTTTGTGCTTGCGCCATTACATAAAGGCTCAATTATTGGAGAGCCTGTTGTAATTTATACTCCGTCAAGTACAGTATTAAAGGGTAGTGATTGGGAAATACAATTAGAACTTCCCAACGAAATGAGAGAACTTTCTTTTATTCAAGAAAATGATGATGTATGTACAGAAGAGCATAGTCTTGAAATCCTTTCTCCGTATTTGGCTTTGCTTTATCCAAATGTTACAGTTTCATATCTTCTTGCTCCACAGGAAATTAGCAAAGAAGACATAAAACAGCTCTTGTCAAAGATTGCACTTTATACAAATGAAAGTCTCATTTTTATAAGTTGCAATGAAGAAACTCATTGTGCATCAATGTGGTTTTGAATGGCTTCCAGCACAGCCTCTTTTTGAGGATCTACCCAAGTAACATTTGAAAAACTCTTAAAAAATGTCATTTGCCTTTTAGCATAATGAATTGAGTTCATTTCTATTTCCTGTGCTATTTCTGAAAGCGCTGAAGAAGAGAGATTTTCAAGGGCTTCAATGGAGCTTTTTGCCTCATTTTGCCAAATCTTATTAAAGAATTCTCTATATCCAATGCCCTGCATACTTTGCCAGTTTGGGTTTGCACCAAGAGATAAAAGGTTTTTGATTTCTTCAACAATACCTGTTTCAAACATGATTGAAACACGCTTTTTTATTCTTTCTCTAAGCTCGTCTTTATCTCTGAAAAGACCAATACTTATGACTTTCATGTCGTTTCTTGGCGTTGTTGGGAGCTCAAAAGAGGAAAGTGGTTTACCTGTTGCTCTATATACTTCAAGGGCACGTGAAATCCTGTATTTGTCATTAGGATTTATTCTAAGACCTGAAACAGCATCAATGCTGCAAAGCATTTTGTGAGCTTCCTGTAGCCCTGCGCTTTCAATATAAGAAGAGACTTCTTGTCTTATTGATGCATCACTTTTGGGTGCGCTGGAAAGGCCATATAAGAAATGTTTGAAATAAAAAGCTGTGCCTCCTGATACCACAGGAATGAGACCTTTTTTCCAAATACCGGAACAAGCGGTATCTGCAAGAGTTATAAAGTCTGCAACATTGTAATTTTCCCAAGGCTCTAAAATATCTATTAAATGATGGGCTATTATTGCTCTTTCACTTAGAGTTGCTTTTGCAGAGCCAATATCCAAACCTTTGTAGACTTGAACCGAGTCTGCGTTTATGACTTCTCCACAGTTTGCAAAACAATCACACAACAACTGTGTTTTACCTACAGCCGTTGTCCAAAGAGAAAAATAACTTTTTTCTTGTTTTCCGGTGTTCTTTGCAAATCTATAAAGTCACTTTGTTTTTGGGATTACTCTTCCGG
>CAVGEF010000149.1:0-3328 GCA_963628205.1 Bacteroidaceae bacterium | reverse complement strand
AGAAATAGATGCGTATTGCGAAATCTTTTCAGCTGAAAGTCCTTCTAGATGCATTGTTCTAACAATCCGGCTTGTAGCTTCAATCTGGCCTTTCTCTCTGCCAATCGAGATTCCTCGGACCTCACCTCGAGCTTCCCCTATTTCAATCCCATGGACTTCACCCTCAGAGAATCCCTCAGAGAATCCCTCATTTCTTCCTTTTTCTTCTCGTTCTATTAGATTCAGTTCATATTTCATATGACCATGTCTCCATCCATCATTGCCATTAATATCTACAACATACTCATCTAACATCTCTACAAATTCATTCCCACTTTCTTTCCCGGTTCCAACAGTAGATGCTCCTCCATTAAGATACTTGAAGAAAGCTTCCATGTTCTTATTGGAAGTTGTAGAAGTGCTTGTCGTATTTAAGAATATTGTATACCGCTCATCTTCCAAAGGCAAGGTAGGCTCATCTCTACATAAATTCTCAAAGAAGTATAAAGCTTTATTTCTTTTGAAAAAGTCAAAGGTACAAATAAATATTACAAACCAGTTTCCCACAGATTTCTGCATTGAACCTAAAAAATCCCCGGCAGGACAAACCTACCGGGGATTAAATTATCAAATTATCAAATTGTCAAATTATTAAATTATTACATTAGAGAACGTGAATTCTTCCTTGTGGCTCTGCATAGCTCTCATCAATAATGCCGTTGAGAACTTCAACAACATATTCCATGACAACTTCATCAAGAGGCTTGCCGGTATCAAACTGAGAAGAAGCACTTGCAAATGCATAGTAAGTATCGCCACCGGCTGCAACAAAGTTGTTAGTAACAACAGCATAAGTTGCATTCTCATCAAAAGCTTTACCATTGACACTGTTGATTGTCACACGGTTGATGGATTTTGGGCCATAGTATGTAGAAGCCGGATATGTCTCGTCATTCTTGTCATACTCTTTTGAAGTATCAATTGTAATTTCCATACCGGCAATCTGAGGGAAACCGCCCAAAGAAACCGGAGTACAGAAAGTAGATGCTTCAAGAGCTTCAAGAAGTTCGCTTCCCTTTACATAAACAACAGCAACAGTATTTCCAAATGGAAGAACAGTGTTGATGTCTTTCTTTGTAACATCACCGGCCTTAACTGCGGCTCTGATTCCACCACCATTGGTAATTGCAACAACATTCTCTACAGGAACACTTACACTACCCTCGTCTTTTGTAATAGACCAAAGCATAGCATCTGTGATTAAGTCACCATTGTTTGTTTCCTGAGTTCTGTTGCCCGGGTCTTTAGCTCCGTTAAGCTCAACTTTAGACTCAGCAAACTTAATATTGAACTCTTCATTAACTCTGTCAATGATGCCTTGAGCAACAGCAAGAACTTCAGCATTGTTCTCAAGCTCTGCTGTATCCTGGAGATAGTGATCTTCAATCTTGCCGGTTTCGTTATCAATAACGATAACACCAATGTTTGCAAATGCTGTTCCGGTTGACTGGATTGGAGCACCGTCGTAATTGGTAATTACAGAGTGTGAGTGTGCATCAATGATGAAATCAAGACCTGTCACATTGTCCCAAAGGTTGTAAGATGTATTTGGCTCTGAAGACTCGTCAATACCAAGGTGAGCAAGACAAATGACAGTTTCAGCGCCATCAGCTCTGAGGCTGTCAATACATTCTTGAGCTTCTTTATAAAGATCTTCACCTGCTACGAACTCTAAGCCACGAATGAGAGCCGGGTTTGCTTTTGTTTGAGCTTCAGGAGTCTCAAGACCAAAGAAACCAACCTTCTTTCCGCTTGAAAGTGTAAGAATTGCCGATGGATTGAACACATACTGACCGTCAACATAAATATCGGCACAAACAACCAAAAACTCGCCTTGCATAAGATTGCTTACAAGCTGAGCTGCGCCATAGTCGAACTCGTGGTTACCAAGAGTTATAAGACCATAACCTGTAGCGTTCATCATTGTAATTGCATCTAAACCCTTAGTTGTGCTCACGTATGTTGTACCTTGGCTGAAATCACCGGCATCAACAAGAAGAACAGCAGCTTCTCTTTCAAGGAAAGCATCTCTAAGAGCAGCCATCTTTGCATAACCTTCAATGGCCCCATGGACATCGTTTGAATGAAGAATTACGGTCTTTCCGTACATGTCCCCATGTTTGACCTCGGTGATTGACTGAGCAAAAAGACATGAAACAGCCAAAACCGCAACCAAAATCAAAGCAAAAATTTTCTTGGTTTTCACTTCGACCTCCCATTAGATTTTTAGAGGTTTTTTTCAAAACTGCCCTCATGCATTTGGGCTATGCCTTTGCAACAAAAAGAACCTTTTTCAGAAACCCCTTTAATTTGAGCGCAAGCTTAATTGCACGCTCCATTTTACAACACAAAACCAAAAACTTCTACAAAAATCCATCCCAATATCATACGTAGCCAAAACAATCCACTTAACACGCAACTTTTACGCAAAAAATGGCCACGTTTCCAAGGTTTTGCCAAAAGAGACTCGCATGGACCAGCTTTGAAATTGCAAAAGAAAAAGCAAAAGAAGAACAATTCTTTTTTTAGACCGATACTATTGTCACTTCAAAAATGTAGCGTCTCCATAACTGAAAAACTTGTATTGTTGCTCAACTGCATGGCGGTAGGCATTGAGAATGTGCTCTTTTCCGGCAAAAGCTGACACCAAAACAAGAAGCGTAGACTCCGGAGTATGAAAATTAGTAAGCATTTGGTCTACAATCAAAAACTCAAAACCCGGAGTAATAAAAAGATTTGTACAGCTGTTTTTAGCCTCTAAGAGTCCGGTTTCTCTGTTAACGGCACTTTCAAGAGTACGAACACTTGTTGTACCTACTGCCACAATCTTTTTACCCTCTTTTTTTGCACAATTAATCTTTTTTGCCACCTCTTGTGATACAGAATAAGACTCAGTGTGCATAACATGATCTTCAAGATTCTCTGTTCTGACAGGAAGAAAAGTCCCCATGCCAACATGAAGCGTTATATGTAAAACCTCACAGCCTTTTTCTTCAAGTTTACGCACAAGGGAAGGAGTAAAATGAAGTCCTGCTGTAGGAGAAGCCATAGAGCCGCATTCGTTGGCAAAAATGGTTTGGTACCTTGCTTCGTCATTAAAATCGGCCTCCCTCTTTATATAAGGAGGAAGAGGAACATGCCCGCAAATAGAAAAAAACGACTCGTCAATGGGAGTGTCAAATTTTACGACCTTTAATGAAGAGCCGGAATCCGAGTCGTTAACATTGCTTTCTATAACAGCTTTGCAAAAAAGTCTTCCCTTACTTTGTCCATCACATGAGCCATTTAC
>CAVGEF010000148.1:0-14470 GCA_963628205.1 Bacteroidaceae bacterium | reverse complement strand
TGTCAAGGCTATTTCAAGCCCTGTTTTAAGACAAATTTAAGACCATTCTAGAACTTTTCAGGCCTATGCAAAACCTCCTTTAGAGGTTTTTGCAAAACTGCCTTCATGTATCTTAGCTTTGCCTTTGCATCTAAAAGCTCATTTTGCAAAAACCTATTTAGAATACTTGTTCTTGCTTTTTACAAAATCTACAACAAGAAAAAGAACCAAAACAAGCAAGACATACAATGCTGCTGACCATATTTTTGCATTAGGCAAGAAAGACATTGTGCCATCGGAATTAGAAATAAGAGGTGCATTGCGTAAGACGTATGAGCCCAGTGCAGGTCCAATGATGCCGGGAATCAAGACTTGCCCAATTATGCGCGAGCCTTGAAATTGGCCGGCTCTGCCTTGTGGAATCAAGTCTCTTATTTGAGCACCAAAAACAGACATTCCCATCAAGTAACCGCTCATCATACAAAGAGAGCCCAAGAAAACAAAAAGCGTTGAAGTACAAAAATACAAAACAAGATAACCTATAGATAAGGTACATAACGATAGCCCAATACTAATATTAAAGCCTTTTTTATCGTAGATTTTACCAAAACAGGCAGTCATAAGCGCAGCCAAAACAATGGCGGGAGCCAGGACCATAACATAGTTTGAAAGACCCAAAGACTTCTCGTAATAGATTATGAGGTATGGCATGAATACTTGTATTGAAATGCCAAAAAGTGCAAACAAGAACAATGTAAGATAGAGTTTTTTGTTCTCTTTGATAACATTTATTCTAAAGCTGTATATCATGGTCTTCCAAAGAGGTTCTTGTGTTTTGGTTATATTGGGCGCTTCGTCAATGAGGAAAAATCCAAGAAGGCCAATGAATACTGTTGCAAAACCAATTATGTAATAAATTGTTACCCAGCTTGAATGAACATCAAGATTAAAGCCCATAAAGCCACCAAAGACAACAAGGATTGCAACAAGTGGCATCATTGAATTCAAGCCTTCAATCTTGCCCCTGTTGGTGCTGTCTCCCATGTCTGTAAGCCACGCATTATAAGAAGCATCATTGGCAGTTGAGCCAAAGAAGGTCATCACACAATCCATGACAATAGTTAAAGTTACCGACTTTACATAAGCAAAAACAATAATGGAAACACCCCATATTATATAACCCCAAGTCATAAATGCTTTGCGCTTTCCAAGTTTATCACTTACAGCTCCCATGACTATTGTAGTAAGAGCTGCAAAAACAGCACTTGCCATAACCATAGTTGAAATATCGCCGGCCGTTGCATTGAACATTTTGTAGATAAACACATTGAAATACATGTTTTCCACAACCCACGCAACCTGCCCCATCATTCCAAAAATAAACATTGAAATCCAAAATCTAAAGCCCAATTTCGTACTCATGAGACACATTATAACACAAAGTTGCACCCTTAATACAAAACATCCTAAACATCTTCTTGCGTGCTTTGTGTCTTTATGGTTTACTTAAATCTTGGGATATTCCCCATAGAGGCTGAGATGAAGCGAAGTTTTATTGTTATTTTTCTACTACTCTTTGGAGCAATTTCTTTTACTTTTGCATGCGATATTTCAAACGAAATCGAAAGCAACAATGCAAAGATTTTCGCACTTGATTCTTCCGTTTATGATGATATGGACGCGCTGTATTCTCTTTGCAATATGGTTCGCCCTTCCACAAACAGGCCTTGGTCAGTGGCAGAAACAAAACTCATTTTATCACGAATTGACACCAAAGCTCTTGAAGGTTATAGCTTAAAACTTTACAACAAAATTCTTGCACAAATAGAAGATAACATGAAATGGCACCCTGCAGACGATCTTGGCATCACAGTTGGCCTGGATGTTTCACTTGAAGCTTATGCACACAGTAATACTGATTCTTTTGTAACAGAAACAGATTGGGAACACAGTTACGATGCAAGAAAATCTCTCTTACGACTTTTTGTAGAGCTTACAGGCCGCGACAATTTTTATTTTACAACAGACATCCACTGGCGTTACAGACGGGCAGACAAAGATGACCGCTACGGTTTTAATGCCGGAACGTCAGTAGCTTCGTATTCTACTGGGGGTGGGTATAATCTATATCTAATTGACTGGTCAAAATATTTTGCAAGTCAATTTACGACAAACTTTTTTACAGACACTAAACACTTCTCGTTTATTTGGCCAAGAAGGGCTGTTTTTTCTTTTGGAGGGTCTAACTGGAACTTCTCTTACAACAGAGATTTGCTTAGCTTAGGTAATGCAAATTTTGGAAATCTTCTTGTAGACGACCATACTTTCAGTGACTTCACAAAACTCTCATTCTTTGGAAATACATACAAATTTGACTCTGTTTTTATTTTCCTGAATCCATGTATTTCTACAAAAGACAACACAGCAAATACAGACGGCCGCATCTATTTGATACACACTCTTCAATTCAGAATAGCAAACAGGATTTCTTTTACTGTAAGTGAAAACGTCGTATATAAATATACTTCTTTGGATTTGACTTTCTTCAATCCTGCATTCATTTATCACAACTTAAACAACAGGACTATGTTCAATGCTTTAGCATATATAGATTTCAACGCTTTACTTTTCAAAGGTCTTGAACTTTACGGACAGTTTGTATTGGACCAGGCACAAGCTCCAAATGAAAGCGGAAGGGAAAGCAATGCAAACGGTTTCTTGGTGGGTCTTAAATATTCAAAAGAAATCAAAGACGGGATTTTGGGCATTTATGTAGAATACGTAAAAACCATGCCCCTTTTGTATAGAAGAGACATAGTCGATTTTGTGAGGGTAACCAGGTATTACGTCCACGAAGCACCAATTGAAAATGTTTATCATCTTCCTTTTTTTGATTACGTTGGCTTTCCTTATGGCGGTGACTGCCGTGTTCTGGAAATCAAAGCATCATACTCAAGTATAAATGATTGGGATGCTTCTGTTTTCAGCAGGTTTGCGCAAAAAGGTGAAGTAAATATTTTTTATTCTCACAACAAAGATGGCAACAACTCAGGACCTGCAAACTTACCGGGAGATACTCCGTATGGAGATGAAATAAAGTATTTTGCAGTTTGCGGAATCATTGGAAATGCAAATCTTGACGGCCTTTTCTCTTGGCCAAAAGTATCTTTTAATGCAGAGCTTAACTGGGTTGGAAGATTTACATATCAAAAAAGCACCGGCACCTCAGAGCCTTCAGAAACAGACATTCAGCTCACCTTGGGTTTCACTCTGGGAATTTAATAAACAAAAAACGGAGAGGGAAAATGAAAAGATTTATTTGTATTATTTTGACTTGTTTTGTCATTGCAACAACTGTTTTTGCATCAGGCATGAATTATCAAAAAATTTATGCTGTTGATGATCCTGTCTACCAAAAAATAACATCCTTGTATCTTTTGGCAGGACGTTCTTTACCAAGTACAACAGGTCCCTGGAGCGGAGCAGAGCTTAAAGCCATGGTAGAAAAAATTGACGTATCTTCTTTATCTGACCAAGGAAAAGCCTTATACAACAATGTTCTTGAAGTTTTAGACAAAGATGCTTCATCTCCGGTTTTCAAGGCAAATTTGGAAGTTGACCTTGAAGCATACATAAACTCAAACTATGAATCAAAATTCTTTCAATCACGTGAAAACTGGTTTTTAGGTTGGGCAAATCAAAAACCGGCAATAAACATTATTACAGAAGAGCATATTTCTACAGCTTTTTACGGTTTCTTTGATTTTTCAATAGGCGTTGCAAAAAACTGGAGTGATGGAGGAGCAAGAACAAGAGAATTTGGAGACAGTATTCTTTGGACTAATATCCCATTTCTTCTTGCAAACAATATGAAACAGCTTGATTTCAACTTCCCTATTCGCGCTTTTGTTGCAGCCGGAGGCGAGCATTGGTCTTTTGTAATAGGTCGTGACAGACTAAGTTGGGGAAATGGAAAAACCGGAAACTTCGTCATTGGCGACCATATCAAATATCATAATGCTGCAAGCTTCAAAGCTTATGACGGTAATTTCAAGTACACATTCTTGATATCGGCATTTCCACACCCTCAAATGTACTATAAGACTACTACAACCGGAATGGAGTTATCCCTTTATGGTTTAGGGCGGGGGCAGTCTGCATACATGAATGGAATTGCAGCCTTCATTGCACACCGTCTTGAGTGGAACATTCTTAAGAATTTGTCTTTCACTCTTACAGAAGGCGTAATGTACATGAGCAAAGACAACAAAATTGACCTCATTGCATTTGCTCCTGCAATGCTATACCACAACAACTACACAAGAAGTAATACAAACTCAATTCTTGCTTTTGAGGCCGATTGGACAATTATAAAAGGCCTTAATGTATATGGCCAAGTTGTAATAGACGAGTCAGTTCTTCCCGGAGAAAACAGTCCAAGTAATACAGAAGGCAAACTAGCTGAACCAAACGGCCTTGGTTTATTGTTGGGAACAACATACAAAAAAGAAGCTTTTGGAGGTATTATTACATTAAATGCAGAAGGAGCTGTTACTTCTCCATATCTTTATCTTCGTGATGGAGATGCACAGGCAGGTGAAGACGGTAGACAACAAACAAATGGACGCTACGGCATAAATTTTGTAGTGGCACTAAGAGAAATGAGCGGTGCTGGCGGAAATGAGAATTACAACTTGGACTTCTTGGGTTATAAGTATGGCGGAGATGCCATTGTTGCACTGCTTGGTGCTCAATATGAAGTTGTTGATAAATGGGACGCAGGTCTTAATCTTTTTTTAATGCTTCACGGAACACATGATAAGTACACGGCATGGACACGTGTAAATGATACTATTGGCGGTACAAAGATGACAAATAAAACAACTCCTACAACAGACCATCAAACAGCAAATTACAATGATGAGAATGCAAGCCAAAGAGACAGCGTTTCAACATCTTTTGTAACATCTTTGTTTGGCTCATATGCAATTACCAAAAGTTTCAAAGCAGAAGCAGAAGTTGATTTGATTTACATCAAGAACCCGGGAAACATTAAGGCAAACGGCAGTATTTTTGGAACTCAAACTACAGTCAGGCTTAGTTATACACTGTAAAAGTACAATAAAGCGTAATATTGGAAACATTTGTTAAAAATGCTTAGGCATGGGGCACGACACGCTTCATGCCTTTTATTTCCTTAAGTCTTATTTGTTTCCAACTTTTGTTTCCAACAGGCATGGCTCAAACTCTTGACTTCCTGTTTTTTTGAAGTATTTTAATTGAAGAGGTTTTTACAAAAGGGGCGACCGGAAAATGTCAAAAAACACACTTACCGATATATCGGAAACTTTCACAATGATGCTAAAAGAGATGTCATTTGACAAAATAACTGTGTCAGAGCTTGTGCGCCGTTGCGGGATTAGCCCAAACACTTTTTACTATCATTACGGGAACATCCATGAGCTACTTGTAGTGTGGCTTAATGACGGAGTAAAGACATTTGTTGCAAAATATCACCCGCAAGACCAAGATACACGTACTATTGTAAAAGAGCTTCTTAAGTTTTGTCGCAACAATCCAAACATTGTTTACAACACTTTTAATGCACAGTCACGGGAGGCACTTGAACGTTTTGCTTTTTGCCAGTCAGACATAGTCTCCCAAATGATGAGTAACAGCAAAGCTTTTACTTCCAGACAAATTCCACAAGATAAAATCAAATCAATTACAATGGTTTGCAAATATTCGCTATTTGGATTTTTTCTTGAATTTGTTTGGAACCGCATGAATGACGACATAGACAAGTCTGTAGACAGCTTACTGGATACACTTGAGGGCCTGCTTGTTGCAGAGCTTTCCAAATATCCGCTTAAAAACTAACACAAATTACACTAAGAAAGAGATTAAATGGGCATTACACAAAAACATTAGTCTTAATGAAATCTCTTTCTTTGCCATCCAAGTCTACAAATTTGAACAGTCCCATGTCTCTATCTTCAAAATCTTTGGTTTGCTCAAAAATGATACAACCGTTATAGGTACCACCTTTTGGCAAGGATGTTGAGCCGGGATTCAGAAATAAAATCCCGTCTTTTTGAATTTTTCTTTGAATGTGAGTGTGACCCTGTATGAGAATATCACCTTTTTTAAGGCAAGGAGGGTTGTCTTCACCGTAAATGTGACCATGAGTTATAAACGTAAAATGTCCTGCAAAGTCAAGAATTGCATATGTTGCCATAATTGGAAAATCCAAAACCATTTGGTCGACTTCTGCATCACAGTTGCCACGTACACAAAGAATTCTATTTGTTTTAGAAAAATCATTTAGCATAGTTAAAACTTCTTTTGGGTTGTACTTTGCAGGAAGCTCATTGCGGGGGCCGTGGTAAAGAAGATCTCCTAAAAGAACAAGCGTTTGGCAATGTGTTTTTTCATATAAGGCTAAAAGTTTTTTACAGTAAAAAGCCGAGCCGTGAATATCAGATGCAATTAAGTACTTCATAAAAGAAGTGTATCGTTTTTACGACTTTTTTCAAATATAAGTTTGTTGATATAATGCGCACATGGAAACGTTTATGAAAGAAAATGTAAAAGCTATTTGCTGTGATATAGACGGAACTCTTCTCAGAGATGACAAATCCTTAAGCGAAGAGAATATTTATTGGATAAAAAAAGCAGTAAAAGAAAAAGAAATTTCTTTTACTTTGGTTTCAGGTCGCATGTACAACGGAGTTAAGCCTTTTTATGAGCCTTTGGGAGTAACCGGCCCCGTCTCATGTTATAACGGAGGAACTCTCTATGACAGTGATGGAAATGTCATAACAGAACACAGAATGAGCCATGAAATTGCCCTTAAACTTCTTGATATTTATCATAAAACAGGGGTTGGTTTAATACTTTTCAATGACAAGAACTGGTATTTGGAAAAACTGGATGACTTTATGTATCCTAACAAGAAAAAAATGTACTTAAGCGAGTGCGTTGTTGGAAATTTCGACGAACTCTTAGAGCAATTTGATACGAACAAGGTTCTCTTTATGTCACCTAGACAAGAAGATCTTAACCGTGTTGATAAATTAGTCAAAGAAGCCGGCTTATATGGTACATATCTTACAGGTTACAGAATAAAACCTTGCCTTGAGCTAATACCTTGCAACGTAAATAAAGGCTTGGCTATTGATGCTTTGGCTGATTATTTCAAAATCCCTCATGCAAACATAATGGCACTTGGAGATGATGCAAATGATATTGAGATGCTGACTAAAGCAGGCATTTCTGTTGCAATGCAAAATGCAGTGCCACAGGCAAAAGAGACAGCGCGCTATATTACAGACACAAATAACAATGACGGAGTTGCAAAAGCCATAAAGCGTTTTGTGTTTGGAATGTAATTTGAAAAAAACTCTTAAACTTTTTCAAACCACACTTCATTGATTTGGTACTCTTTTTCAAGCCCTTTGCGTTCAAAACTTGTCTGTGGTCTCCATGGCCGTGGCGTTGCAAAATCTTCATATGCATTTACCATATTGGGAGTTTTTGCCAAAACTTCCAGCATTTGGGTTGCGTACTCTTGCCAGTCTGTCACGCAATATATGTACCCGCCTTTTTTGAGTTTTTGAGAAAGAAGTGTCGTAAAAGGGCCTTGTATCAAGCGTTTCTTGTGATGACGTTTTTTTGGCCAAGGGTCAGGAAAGAAAATGTGAAAACCGGCAACACTTTCATCTTCAATCATGTCTTCAAGAACCTGAACAGCATCAAATCGCATGATTCGCACATTTGAAAGACCTTCATTGGCAATAACAGAAAGAAGTTTTGAAAAACCATAGAGGAAAACTTCTATGCCAAGGTAATTGATATTTGGATTTTCACGTGCAATTTTGGCTGTGGACTCACCCATACCAAAACCAATCTCAATAATGACAGGATTGTCGTTACCAAAAACCTTCTTAAAATCCAGTTTTTCCATTGAATGAACAATTGCATATTCATAAAAATGCTTATCCAAAGCCTCAATTTGAAAACTTTTGAGCTTTTGGCCTCTAAGAACGTAACTTTTTATCTCGCGCCATGAGTTTTCATTACGACGCTCAAGTATGCGAAGCTCCGGTATTTTTTCAAATATTTGAGCGAGTTCAGAACTTTTCTCTTTCTCATTTACCAAATCCATAAAATTATTCTCCACAGAGGTTTTTGCAAAACTGCCTTCAACATCTTAGCTTTGCAAAAACCTCCAACAATGTTCAACCAACACAAGCATTACGGCACAAGTCTTTGAAGTTTCTCAAGTATAAACAACGCTTTGTCACGCAATGAAATCGCATTTGTTTTCATATTCATTATATACGGGCGCTTAGGGTCAATTGTAACAGAACCTTGCGAGGTTCTTATCATTTCAAGCAAGCGGTCAATGGAAATTGATGCAATACGGGAAAACTCTACAACAACAGAGCCCTGGCGTTCTTTCATGTGGTAAATATCCAATGTACGACATACAATTTTCAACTCACAAATGTAAAGAAGATTGGAAACTTCATCAGGGATATTGCCAAAACGGTCTTTGAGTTCTGCAGAAAGCCTCTCCAGCTGATTTGAAGTCCTTATGCCTGCAATCTTCTTATAAACTTCAAGTTTAACTGTTGGGTCTGAAATGTAGCTGTCCGGAATATAACCGCTGTAATCAAGCTCAAGAAAGACCTCTGTTTCAACTTTTGAATCGTTGTCTTGAAGTTTTGCAATAGCTTCATCCAGTAATCTTATATACATATCAAGACCTACGGCAGACATAAAGCCACTTTGCTCACGCCCTAAAAGATTTCCCGCACCACGGAGCTCCATGTCTTTCATTGCAACCTTAAAACCTGATCCCAGCGCCGTAAATTCCGATATCGTTTGAAGTCTCTTTACGGCAAGCTCACTTAATGCGTAGTCAGACGGATACAGCAAATATGCAAACGCTTCTTTGTAGGACCGCCCTACTCTTCCTTTAAGCTGATAAAGCTGTGATACGCCATACATGTCTGCCCTGTCAATGATGATTGTATTGACGTTTGGAATATCAATACCATTTTCTATAATGGTAGTAGACACCAAAACCTGTATGCCTTCGTATACAAAACGCCTCATTGTGTCTTCCAGTAAGTCCGCTTTCATTTGCCCGTTTGCTGTCTCAATAATGATGTCAGGCATCCTTTGTCGTAGCATTGTGGCAACCTGTTCCAAACTTTCAATTCTGTTATGCAGGTAAAAAACCTGCCCATGACGGGATACTTCAAACCTTATTGCACGTTCAACTTCATCTAAATCATATTGTTCTATAACAGTCTTGATTGGTTTGCGTGAAATTGGAGGCGTTGTGAGTAAGCTCATGTCCCTTATTTTCAAAAGAGACATATAAAGTGTTCTTGGAATTGGAGTTGCAGAAAGACTTAAACAGTCAATATTTGCTTTAAGCTCTTTTATCCTTTCTTTGTCTTTAACACCAAAACGCTGTTCTTCATCTACAACAAGAAGCCCCAAGTCATTGAAAACTACATCTTTTTGAATAATTTTATGAGTTCCAAAAATGACATCCAAATCGCCGCGAGACAGGGCAAAGAGAACTTTCTTTTGCTCTTTTGGAGGCACCATACGGCTTAAAAGACCCACTTTGAGAGGAAAATCATGTAAGCGCTCTTTGAAATTGCGAAAGTGTTGTTCTGCCAAAATTGTAGTAGGGGCTAAAAATGCAACTTGTTTACCGCTCATAACAGCCTTAAAGGCGGCTCTGAAAGCAATCTCGGTCTTGCCATAGCCAACATCACCGCATATAAGGCGGTCCATGACAGAATGACTTTCCATGTCATCTTTTACATCCTGTATACATGCAAGTTGGTCTTCTGTTTCTTCAAACTCAAATTCAGCTTCAAATTTAAGTTGCCAATCGTTGTCTTTTGCAAACGGGTAACCTTTACTGTTGCGTCTGCGGGCATATAGCTCAATTAAGTGACCGGCCAAGTCTTCTGCACTTTTTCGTGCTTTGGATTTTTTGTTTTCCCATCCGGTTCCGCCAAGTTTATCTAATCTTGGAGCTTCTCCGGCACTTCCAATATAGCGCTGTACAAGGTTTGCCTGCTCTATTGGAACATAAAGGTTCTCTTTGTCTGCAAATTGAATTTTTATATAATCACGGTCCCTGACGCGGTCAATTTTAAGAAAACGTCCTATCCCGTAATTTACATGTACAACATAATCGCCTTCATGAAGTTCTACAAAACTGTCTATGGCACTGCTTTGTGTATGCTGAAGTGTTTTCACAACTTGTTTTTTTCTGCCAAAGATTTCACTTTCGCAAATTACAATGAATTTTTTTGAACGCACAGCAAATCCGCCTGACAAATTTCCAATGTGATATTTTATTGTAGGAAAATCGCTTAACATTTGCTCAAGGCGTTTTTTCTGAATTTCACTTGTTACATAAATCTCAATATCCCAATTATCACTTTCAAGACCTGACAAGTCTTCTTTGAAATATGTAAAATTGCCAAAATATGAACGTGGTCCGTCAAATTCAAATCTATAGGCACTGTTATCTTGTCCCATTATGTCCAAGATTGTCATACAACCTTGATGAGAAGAAACAAAAGACAAAAAATCAAACAGTATTTGGTCCGGCCTTAAAGAGGCCCTGTCCTGTTGATATGCTTTTCTATATAGCATTTTTGCTTCCAATTCCAAACTCTTGTAACTGCTTTCGAGGCGTCTGTCTCCGTAGAGGATGATATAATCGGCCTTATTTATGAATTCAGACACCCCGTTGGGAACGACTTTTTGGCTGTCTTTAGACATGAGAATTTGAATATCCATGTGCCCCAGCTGTTTGGAAATATATGCAAATTTTTTCTATCTTGTCCCAGTCAATGTAAATGCGAACAGGTTGCGTTGCACCGTAAGGAAAAATGTCGAAAACTTCGCCTCGTACAGTAAATTCGCCCGGCATTGTGGTATTTGCAGACCTGTAGTAGTTGCCTTGTGTGAGGCGGGAAGCTAAATCCATAGTGTCAATTGAATTATTGACTTTAAGTTTTATTGTGCCCACATCTATTGCGTCTTTGGTAGGAAGCGGTGAACATACTGTGCGTATTGATGTTATGACAAGAGCTTTTTTGCTGTCAGCAAGACTTCCAAGACACCTTAACTGCTCATATTCTTTTGCACTTCCTTCCCATTGGCTGTAAAGAACCCTGCCACTTGACGGAAGAAAAAACACAGGGTTTGAAGATGTATTTTGCACAAATTTTGAGGATGCGTTTTGTGCTAAGTTGTAATTTGAATAAAGAGAGCGTGCAATCTCATCTGTAGGACACACAAGCCAAGTAAGACCGTCTACCTCACAAGACATCATTTGGGCGCACTCAAACAGCGGAAAACCGTCCAAGCCTTCCACTTTTATGTTAGTTTTTTTGTTTGCCAAGAACGCCTTGTACCCGTCGTTCTTTTTGATGTACGATTGCAATGTCTGCATCACTGGCAAAATGTACCATCATGAGCAAATGAGTGCAAGAAGGTAAATTATGCAAGAAACAAAGTTATCAACAACAAATGAAAAAATCACAAAAATTTGCTTGAAAAGAGAACCTTTGGCTAGGTGTTTTGGCTTTACGGTACAGGATGAGGAAACTGAAGTTTTTTTTCATCTTTGTAATGCAGTTTTGCAATGTGGCAAAAAGGCACGCGAAAACCAAAAACTCATACACCGCTCATTCAAAAACGACGGCTCAATTCTCACGGAAACAGATTTAGCAGTCTCTTCTGCTCTTATTCCTGAAATCTCACGTCTTTACCCCGGATGCAACATTGTAACAGAGGAAATTGACCTTCACTCTTTCAACGACAATGCACAATTTACATTCATTTTAGACCCAATTGACGGAACTGACGCATACAGCCAAGGTTTTCCCTCATGGTGCATTGCTCTTGGTATCTTAGACTCATCGCGCACTCCCTGCGGAGGCATAATTTACGCACCGCGCTTTGGCATTGGTGAAGATGATTTGTTCTTGTGCAGTCTTCCTCTTTTACATACCGATGTTTTCTTGAACGGAAAACTTTGGAAGCCTCTTTTACACTACGATGAGCCAAAGCAAATAACCACAGGTTCCGATATCCTAAATCACGTAGATTTGGGAACTTTTTCAGGTAAACTGCGTGTTTTTGGCAGTGGTATTCTTCACATGACAGGACCTTTGGCATTCTCAAACATAGACGCATGTCTTACAACAAAGTGCTATGCATGGGATGTTGCTGCCCCTCATGCTTTAGCATTAAAACTTGGTTTTGAAGTCGTTTATTTAGACGGCTCTCCTGTGCTTTATGACGACTCTTTACTAAAAGAGCGCAAGCGTTTTACACAACCCATACTTGTTGGAAGTCACAGTTGCATCAAGTATATGGAAAACACTTTCAAAAATACGTCAGTCTGAAAAGATTTTTTCAAAATGAGCTCTAAGAATTATAGTTTACAACGTCTTTTATGAGGCCTTTTCTCACCCAATAGCGTGCAAGGTAAATCATTGAGGTATCGGCTAAAGCCACTATCCATTTGAGAAAATATGTTGAAATCATGATTTGTATAAGAACACTTGTTTCATATAGTCCGTAAAAAGCTATGAGAGTAAAAACAAGTGTATCAATCAACTGGCTTACAAAAGTACTTAAGTTGTTGCGTATCCACAAATGTTTTTCATGTGTAACCTTGCGCCAGAAAGCATACGACCAAACATCGTGGTAATTACTGAGAAGATAAGCAATTAAAGAACCTATGGCAATTCTTGGCATGAGAGAGAACACTGTCTTAAGGCTTGCATCTGCGATATCGGTCTGTGACGGTGTGAACAAGATTGCAAGTTGCATTAAGACTGTCATGGATACAAGTGCAAAAAAACCAAAACCAACTGCGCTTTTTGCGTCTTCTTTGGTATAAAACTCGCTTAGCATGTCAGTTGCAAGAAAGCTTGTGGAATAGACTATGTTGCCAAGTGTTGCTTCAAAACCAAACAAAATAACATTTTTTGTAACTTGTATGTTGGCTATTATGCAACTTATGGGAATCCAAATCAAAAGCCCCATTTTTCCCCATTTATAAAATGCAATCATGATGAACGCAAAATTGGCTGCCATCATGAGAAACCATAGTGCTGTGTTGTTCATTTTATTTCTTGCCTTGAAGATTTTGAAGTACTCTGTATGCTTCAAAACTGTCAGTTCTTTTGATGACAAAAGTCAGCTCTGACACAGTTGAAACTATTTCATAGACATTTATGCTGTTCCATGCAAGTCTTCTTGCTGCTTCATAGACAATACCGGGAGTTTGCACGAAATTAGAGCCAAAAATCATTGTGACAGCAACAAGGTCATCTTGCCTGTATGTTGTCTTAAAAGGACTTAAAGTCTTTTCAATCCACGGGATTAATTTCTCAGATGCGGCAATTGTTACTTCACTTGAGCCAAGAATGATATTCAAAAAATCATTTCCGCCATTACGGCCGGCAAGGTCATATAAAGAACCAAGTTGCTGTATGAGCTCAGGAGTTTTGCTGTAGTTGTAGTCAATTATGTTTGTATGCATGACAATGGTATAACTTACGCCATCGCCTTTCTTTTGAGTTTCTGCTCTGTTGAGTTCCGTTGCATAACGCCTTAATGCCATAATAACGGCAGTTTCTTTAACTTCCTTGTTGCAGGACTGGGATATTTCATCGATTATGCTTTCAGTAAAATTTGTGTAGTTCAAAAAACCCTTTCTGAGAACATCACGTAAAAACGGAGTTCTATCAACAATTTCTCTGACTTTTTTGCTAACAGATTCTGCCATTTTGCCACTCCTAGCCTTGCAACAGTTGTAAGAAATACAATTAGTTATTTTATAAACATTTTTGAACTTTTTTGCAACATTTTGTTGAAAATTTCAAGTTTAGGCCACAAAACCTTTTGCTACTGTTTTTTAATATAACAAAGTGTCAGAGTGGTCTTAAAAACATTCAAATAGTGTTATTCTTTCTCAAAATAAAAGAGTTACAAATAATCTAGACACTAGAATAGCATTCATAGTATGCTGATTTAATAAGAAATTCATACAGAAACCAAAAGGAAGTAATAACATGAGATGCCCGGCTTGTGGAGAAATGGAAGATAAAGTTCTTGAAACAAGGACCACTAATAACGGAAGTGCAATGAGAAGGCGCAGAGTGTGTCTTAAGTGCGGTTACCGTTTCACAAGCTATGAGCGTGTTGAAGACAAACCAATAACAGTCATTAAAAAGAATGGGGATTTACAGTCTTTTGACATTAATAAAATTGCACGTGGAATACGTATAAGTACAGACAAGCGAAACGTAAACCAGGAAACAATTGATAATCTTATTCAAAATATTGAAGAAGCAATTAAAATCCAAGCGGGTGCCAAGCACGAAATAACAAGCGCTGAAATTGGAGAAGAAACCTTACGACAGCTTTA
>CAVGEF010000147.1:4092-10818 GCA_963628205.1 Bacteroidaceae bacterium | reverse complement strand
TTCCAATAACAGTGTAACAAAAAACGTTGTGAATTGGGATGAACTTTTGAGTGAAGAAAAACAACTTTTAGGCCCTAGGAGTCTTAAGAACATGTTTTTTCCATGGAAAGAATAATGTGCCTGATGGAACTTGGTTTGGCTACTTGAAACACATGGGTTTTCGTACAGCCTTGTGAACAGCATAAATAAAGGAGAGAATTCAGATGTCGATTGAAACAGAAATTAAAGCTCACGTTAATGATGAAAGAATTGAAGATGTAAAAACAAAATTGTGTAATCTTCCTTCCTGCAAAGTTCTTGGCGAGATTTCTAAGTTTGACATGTATTGGTCTTTAACTGAAGATGGCAATCCTATGTTCAGAACCAGAAAAGAGATAGATGCAGGAAAACCTAGAGTTCTTTTTACCGCTAAACCACATAAAGAAAAAGACTCAAAAGGAACAGAGAACAATGAAGAGCTTGAGTTTGAGGCCCCATATAATCAATGGGATAGTATTCTGACTTTTTTTTTTTTTTTTTGAATGCAAGTTTGTAGGCTTAAATGGAAAAAAGGATGGCATTACAATCTTGAGCACAATGGTTTTCATATTCATGCAGAGCTGTTGAAAGTCAAATATCTCGGATGGTTTCTTGAAATGGAAATTTGCTCCAATAAAGAAGATAATTTAGACGTGAACGAAGAAGATTGTGCATTAAGAGAGGTTTTATCTCTTGTTGGTATTTCTGAAGACTGTGTGGAAGGAACCGGGTATAACAAGATGTTAAAAGCTCTTGGGCATGATAAAGGATAATGATGCCTTGCTTGATATCCCTCTATTGGATATTATTCCAAACATGGAAAAAACCATTAACAAAATACAAATTTTTACAGACGGCGGTTGTTCCGGTAATCCGGGCCCCGGAGGCTGGGCATTTGTTGTTTTAGAAAATGAAACTTTACTTTCATATTCAAGTGGAGGGGAACTTCAAACAACCAACAACAAGATGGAACTTACAGCTGTAATCAAAGCCTTAGAGACTTGTAATGTTTTAGGTGTAAATGAACTTTGCATTTCAACTGACAGTCAATATGTAAAAAATGGTATTACAAGTTGGATTTTTAATTGGAAAAAAAACGGTTGGAGAACCTCGTCAAAAGACCCTGTAAAAAATAAGGAACTTTGGATTGAACTTGATGATTTACAAAGTCAATTCCATATAACATGGATATGGGTTAAAGGCCATTCCGGAATTAAATATAATGAAATGTGTGACACTCTTGTCCGTAAAGAAATGGAGAAGTTAATAAAATGAAAGAAAAAGAACAAAATCGCCCGTCATTGTGGGAACTTTTCAGCTCTTTTACCAGAATTGGAGTTCTTACGTTTGGCGGTGGTGTTGCAATGCTGCCCATGCTGGAAAAAGAATGTATTGAAAAACATTCATGGGCAACTGAGGATGAGATGCTGGACTATTTTGCAATAGGGCAGTGTACACCCGGCGTTATTGCTGTAAATACAGCAACCTTTATAGGCTACAAGACAAGAGGAATCATTGGTGGAATTATTGCCACTCTTGGTGTTGTGTTTCCTTCTTTTGTAATCATTACGGCTATGGCATCGGTCTTGAAAGCTTTTCAAGATAATCCTTATGTTACAAAAGCGTTTGCAGGAATACGTGTAGCTGTTTGTGCATTAATGCTTTCTGCTGTTATAAGACTTGCAAAGAAAGCTGTGACGAATATTCCAACGGCAGTAATTGCTGTTATTTCTTTAGTCGTACAAGTTTTCTTGGGAGTGTCTCCCATTCTTGTTGTTGTAAGTGCAATTGCTCTTGGTCTTATCGTGTTTGCGTTTTCACCTAAGGAAAAAACCTCATTGAACAAAGAAGAAAAAGATGATTCTTCGTGCAAGGAGGAAAAATGATGATTTACCTTAAACTTTTTTGGGAATTTTTTAAGATTGGTCTTTTTGCCATAGGTGGCGGAATGGCGACGATTCCTTTCCTTGTGGATATGAGTTCAAGAACGCTTTGGTTTACTACAAGTGAACTTGCAAACATGATTGCTGTCTCAGAATCTACCCCAGGTCCTATTGGTGTCAATATGGCAACATATGTAGGCTATGAAGTGGCAGGATTTTGCGGTGGGCTTGTTTCTACATTGGGCCTTATTGCGCCTTCTGTAATTATTATCCTGATTATTGCAAGACTTCTTTCAAAATTCAATGAGAAACCAATTGTCAAAACTACATTTACATACTTAAGACCTGCGGTCATTGGGCTTATTACCTATGCCCTTTATGAAGTTGCACGTCTTACGCTAGCAAATGAGAACGGCTTGCTTTGGCTTCCTTGTGTTGCTTGTTTGGTTCTTTTTGCTGCTATGCAAAAATGGAAGAGCATTCATCCTGTTGTTTGGATTGTGCTTGGTGCTGTTTTTGGTCTTATAGCACTGTAATAAAGTTCCTTAGTGTTTTGCCGCCGGAAGGCTATTTCATTGTTTACCGGCTATTGTCCCGGCAGTTTCACGAGCTTTAGTAGCTTTCCAGCAGCTTTAGTATTTCTTGATCTTTATAGCCTTGATTCCAAAGAATTATCGCTTGGTTGTAAGCTTGCGCTTTATCTTTATTTTGAGTATATGCTTCTATAAGAGCTTTGCGGGTTTCTGCATCATAAGGATTAAGCTCAAGAACTTGGGCATACAGGCTACATGCTTCATTTATTTTCTCAAGTTGAATGCAATATTGAGCTTGTGCTTTTTTGAAAGCAAGAATATATGGGTATTTGCTGAAACCTTCTTCACATACCAAAATAGCATCTTCAAATTGTCCTAAATACGATAAAACAAGAGCCTTATTGAAAATTAGCCTATAATCGTCAACTTTCTCGAGGGCTTTATCGTAAACAGACAAAGCATTCTCAAATTGTTTTCTGTTACAGTATTCAGTTGCAAGCTCAATTGCTGTCGTAATAATTTGTTCATCTTCACTTGAACTTGCAACTGTTGTTGTGCAACTGCAAAGAAATAGCAAGGCTGTAGAAGTAAAAACAAGAGTAAGAATTAAAAACTTATCCAAGAACAGTTTCTTCAATTTTCTTTACCTGAGATCTATAAAGATTTGTTATTGTTGCACCGTAATCAGCAATAAGCTGAATCATGTTTCTGGGATTGCCAGGCAAATCAACTCCATTAAGACGATCTCCTGCATCTCCAAGGCCCGGCAAAATGTAAGCTGCATCGTTGAGGATAGGGTCCATCCAAAGAGTATAAACTTCACAACCTTCAATAGCTCTGACAATTCTAAGAGATCCTTTTAATGCCGATATCACATTAATAAACTTAACGCTGTTTGGTTTAACTCCGTTTTCTTTCAAATATTTAACAATTGTAACAAGAGAGCCACCGGTTGCATTCATAGGGTCAGCAAAAATAAGGTCTTTACCGTCTAATTGAGACAAATCAAAGAAAGATTTATCCAAATCAAGAACATAATCCATATTTTTTTCTTTTTTAGTATCATCTCTTTTAATCTTAAACAGTGCAAAAGGTGTGACGTAATCATTGGAAGAATAGTCCTGAATTTCTTTGCTTATAATCATACTTGGCAAAAGTGCTCCGCGTAGCATAACACACATGACAGCATTACTTGTAAGGCTGTCTGCGTCAGGAATTCTATGGGCAGCATAGTTTCTGCAAGGATTGACAACAGGGGTCTTTGTGATAATTGATCTTTTCTTTGGTAATGCACTGTCTGCAAATACATGAGCAAAAAGAAGTTCGTATGCTCTTTGAATGTAATACAGGAATTCTTCATGACCGGTATTGGGATCTCTCAACTTTGCAATAAGTCTACTTGCAGCGCCATGTTGCTCTTGAGGGGACTCAAAACAGTAAACATGAATTGAAGGCTCTTTAGAAACGACTTCTTCAAGATATGCACCAATTTCTGCAGAAGACTTAACCAAAGCTTCTTCTGCTTTTTCTTTGTCTTGTTCACAACTAGATGTTTCAATCAAAGAACAAGCTTCAAGCGATTTCTCGTAAAGTTTTCTTACATGCTCAATTTTTGCCTTATCATCATCTCTAAGAAATCCATCAAGATCAGTTGCATGAATAACAACTTTTCTACCGTCTCTAACTTCCATTATGCAGCCTCCGTGCGTTGTTTTGGTTATAATATAGCAGTGCTTTAATTTACACAACACGCTTTTTTTGCTAGTATTACAATATCTACGGGTTGCTCTATCTGTAGTGTTAGGAGGTTTCAATGAGAATGGTTTTTTTAGGCCCTCCTGGAGCGGGGAAGGGAACCGTAGCATCAAAAGCCAAGGATTACTACAAAATTGCCCACATCTCTACCGGCGATTTATTTCGTAGCAATATAAAGAACGAAACAGAACTTGGTCTTAAGGTCAAAGAAATTCTTGCATCCGGAGGTCTTGTCCCGGACAGCATAACAATTGAGATGGTACGTAACAGATTAGCTGAACCTGATTGTGCAAACGGCTTTATTCTTGATGGCTTTCCACGCACCATACCACAGGCCGATGCCCTTGCACAAATGACTGCTTTGGATGCCGTAGTTGATTTTCAAATCTCAGAAGATGAAGTTGTTGAACGTCTTTCCGGTCGCAGAATGTGCCCTTCAACAGGTAAAATCTATCACGTTGTATTCAATCCTCCAAAAGTTGAAGGTAAAGATGATGAAACAGGTGAGGATCTTATTCAACGGGAAGATGATAAAGAAGAAGCAATCAAGCATCGCTTGGATGTTTATACCCGGCAAACAGAGCCTCTTATCAATTATTACAAAAACAAAGGCTTAATCAGAGAAGTCAAGACCAATAATTCTTTGACACCTGATGAAGTATTTGAACTTACAAAAAAAGTTTTGATTTAGAATTGGTTTAGATTTTTTGACATTAAAAAAATTAGAGCTCCCGGTTTGGGAGCCCTAATTTTATTTAATGATTGAAAATCAATATGCTGCGTTGAGCCATGTAATTCCGTCAATTCTTCCAACAAAATATGGAGCAGACTGGAGTTCTGATTCGTGGAAATAACCATCATATGTTGCATTTCCCTGAACGGCTGCAAAACTGTCATAAAGAAGTTCGTTGGTTGGAGTTTTTCCACCGTCAACTGTGAATTTGGAAAGGTCAAAAATGTGGAGAGTACCATCAGCAATAGCTTTTGATGCCTTGTCCATTGCTTCTTGTGTTCCAGGAGCAGCAATTGCTGTGTTAAGTTCTGTAACAACAACTTCGCCTTTTCCCATTTCACCACAATAATCATGTGGATTCTCGATGCCGTCAATGTAATTAGCAATGTATGTGTAGAAATAATTTGTCCAGTCAATTCTACAAGAGAGCAGAGAAGCCTGAGGAGCAACGCCTGTCATGTCATTGTTGTAACCTGTATGGAATACATTATTCTTTTGTGCTGTTGTGGCAGGTGTTGTATTATCACTGTGCTGGCTAACCAAAACTGCACCCTTGTCAATTAAAGCCTGAGCAGCTTCTGCTTCAAGAGTTGGGTTAGACCATGAGCCTACAAACTGTACTAACATTGTAGCGCTTGGACATACACTTCTTGCGCCAAGGTAGTATGCAGAGAAACCGGAAACAACTTCTGCAAATGAATAAGCACCAACATATCCAATGATAGCTTGATCTGCTTTGATTTTTCCTTCATCAATCATTTGCTGGAGTTTCATACCTGCTGCGACACCTGCAATGTAACGACCTTCATAGATTGCTGCAAATGCATTGTATGTATTGTCTCTTCCGTCAACTTGAGAGTTGCAGTTTGTCAATGAAATGAACTTGACATTTGGGAATTCGTCAGCAACCTGTAGCATATACGGTTCAAATCCATAGCTGTTATCAAAAATCACTTCACAGCCTTCTGCTGCAAGTGCATAGTTTGCATCATAACAAGATGAATCTTCATTAATATCTCTCTTAATTGAGAGGCTAATGTTGTAACCGTCTGCTAAAAGCTTTTCAACAGCTGCATTCATTCCATTCATGAAGTTATATGTGTAACCTTGGTCGTTTTCAGAACCAATTACAACAAAGCCAATTTTTGTAACTTTTTCTTCTGTTGTCTTCTTTTCTTCTGCTCCACCGGCAAATACAGCTGACATTGCAAGAAGAACGATAAGAACTGCAACAAATGCTTTTTTCATACATTTTCTCCTTTTTTTGAAAGGGTCTCGGCCCCCATTTACGTGATTGCGCGGAAAACCGCCCGTGTTTTAATTCTAACACAGTTTTTGTGGTTAGCAAGAAAAATTTGTTGCCATTTGTTGCAAAGGTTACAATGCATTTGTTGTAAATGAGAATGACTTGAAAATAAAAACGACCGACATTCAGCCGGTCGTTAAAATTAAAGTAAATGTAAAAACCTCATCTTAAATCATCTTTCTTCTCTGAAGTAGTTGAAACCCAAAGATGCAGGAGGTTGTTTATCTTTTGAATGTCTCATACTTGTCAAGATAAGAACCACAAGAGTTACAATATAAGGAAGTGTTTTGTACAACTCAGTAGGGAAGAACTTAAGAATTACACGTAAATACATAATCTTTAAGGCTCCAAAAAGAATGGAACCCCAAATAGCATTCAAAGGACGCCACATACAGAAAATGACAAGAGCAACTGCAAGCCAGCCAATTCCACTGAGAGAAGATTCATTCCAAGTACATCCTCCAGTGGTCATTACATAAACCATTCCTCCAACTGCCG
>CAVGEF010000147.1:0-4082 GCA_963628205.1 Bacteroidaceae bacterium | reverse complement strand
ATATTCCTCCTCCTACAACTGTTGCAACGTACCTGTATAAAGGCATATTGATTCCTGCAGCATCAGCTGTAACAGGGGACTCTCCAACAGCTCTCAAATACAAACCTTTCTTGGTTTTGTTGAAAAAGAAATTCATGCAAATGGCAAGCAAAACTCCAAGATAAAAGAAAATTGTTTGAGAGAAGAGAGTTGGACCAATGACTGGAATTTTTTGCAGCACTTCCGGAAATGGAACAAACGAAAAGGCATCTTTTAACGGATTGCTGAGTGTAACAAACCCACCTACGGCATGTCTCATGAACTCTCCGGTAAATTTTGCAACGCCGGTACCAAAAATAGTAAGGGCCAAACCTGTTACGTTTTGATTTGCTCTTAGAGTAATGGTGATGAAGGAGTATATTAATGATGCAATAGCTCCGCTTGCAAAAGATGTAAGAATTGCAACAATTATTGCAACAATTCCGCTTGAATTTCCAACACCAACAGCTGCTTCATAAGAATAAGCGCCTACAAGACCAAAGGCACCGCCTATGTACATGATACCTTCAACACCCAAGTTAAGGTTTCCTGATTTTTCTGTTAAGATTTCACCTAAGGTTCCAAACATTAAAACAGTGCCAAAGCTTCCTGCCGCGGCTATGAGAGCGATTAATGTATTCATTTATTTCCCTCCCTTACATTTGCAGAATTAGGTTTTCTTATAATCATCTTAAAGTTTATAAAGAACTCGCAGCCAAGCATACAGAAGAGCAGTATTCCAGAAACAATCTCAGAAATTGCGGAAGGAACTCCAAGTATTTGTTGCAGATAACTGGATCCCACACCAAGAACTGCAAGAATAAATGAAATGACAATCATTGCAAAAGCATTTAAGTGCCCTAACCAGGCAACAGTTATTGCAGTAAAGCCAATTCCTCCTGCTACGTTTGCCGTGATGGTTTTATTTTGACCTGAAACAAGGATGTATCCTACAAGTCCACAGATTGCACCTGATAACAGCATTGTTCTTACCATGACCCACCCAACGTTCATTCCTGCGTAGCGTGCTGTGTTAAGAGAATCTCCAATTACAGCAACTTCATACCCATGTTTTGTCTTATTCATATAGACATGCATAAAAAAAACCAGCACAAGAACAATCATCCATCCAATGTGAATTCCAAAGATGGTTGGCAGTACTGCACTTTTTTCAAACAATGGTACCTGTTGTGTTCCGGGTCTGCCTTCCCATGGACCTCCCTGAAGCCAGGAAACAATACCTATTGCAATATAGTTCATCATGAGTGTGAACAAAGTTTCATTTGTATTGTATCTTGCTTTGAAGAAACCGGGAATCATAGCCCAAACGGCACCGCCAATTACTGCAGCAAATGCCATTATAATCAAAAGAGGAACTTGAGGCATTGTTTTGCCAAATGTTATTGCAAAAAAAGATGCACATATTGCACCGGCAGTAATTTGTCCCTCTCCTCCAATATTCCAAAACTTCATTTTGAAACACGGTGCAATTGCCAAGGCACTTCCCAGTAAAGGAATCATCTTTTTAATTGTTTGTTTCAGGTAAAAAGACTTTCCAAGGGAACCTTGAATGATTACAACGTAAGCCTTAAAAGGATTATTTTTTGTTATGAGGATTGGAATACATCCTAATAACAGCGCAACAACAATAGAGCCAATTCTTATTGCCCATATCTTTTTGGGACTCATTGTAGCTCTTTTTGCCAATCTTATAAGAGGTGCTTTTTGTTCTTTTTTCATTTTTCACCTCCCTTGCCACCAACAGTGGTCATCATGAAACCTATCTCCTCTTTTGTTGTGTTTCTTGCATCAACAATTCCGCTTACCTGTCCACCGCAAAGAACAAGAATTCTGTCGCACAACTGGAGAAGAACATCTAATTCTTCTCCAATGTAAAGAACTGCAGAACCATTCATTTTTTGAGCATTAAGCAAGTTGTATATTGCATAAGAAGTATTAATATCCAAACCTCGTACAGCATATGCAGTAAGAAGAACCGGAGGATTTGATGCAATTTCTCTTCCTACAAGAACTTTTTGAATATTTCCGCCACTCATTTTTCTGACAGGAAATGAAATTGAAGGAGTTTGTACATCAAGATCGTCTTTGACAAATGTAGCAAGATCCTCCGGTCCCTTTTTATCAAAGAAAACGCTTTTTCCTTTTTTCCAGGAACGAAGCATCATGTTGCCCGTCATGCCCATAGAACCCACAAGCCCCATACCAAGCCTGTCCTCCGGAACAAATCCCATTCCAATACCTATATTCTTGATTTGCATTGGAGTTTTGCCTACCAGTTCAACTTGTGTTCCATCCTCATTGTTGAATACTATGGAACCTTCCAAAACAGGGTAGAGGCCCGATATTGATTCAAGAAGCTCTTTTTGTCCTGAACCTGCAATTCCTGCAATACCAAGAATTTCACCGGCTTTGGCTGCAAATGAAACGTTATCCAGTTTTTTAATTCCCTCGTTGTCTACAACGGTGAGACCTTGAATAACAAGCTTATCTTTAGGATTCTCATATTTAGGACGATCTATATTAAGTTTTACGGAATGTCCTACCATCATGTCTGTAAGAGACTGGGCACTTGCTGTTTTTGTGTCAACTGTGCCAATGTATTTCCCTTTACGAAGAATGGCAACTTTGTCAGAGACATCCAAAACTTCAGCCAGTTTATGAGTAATGAGAACAATTGCTTTGTTATCAGCTTTCATGTTCCTGAGAACAGCAAAAAGTTTGTCTGTTTCCTGTGGCGTAAGAACAGCTGTAGGCTCGTCCAAAATAAGGATTTCAGCGCCTTTGTAAAGAACTTTTACAATTTCAACCGTTTGTTTTTGAGAAACAGACAAATCGTAGATTTTCTTTTTAGGGTCTATGTCAAATCCGTACCTGGCGCATATACTCTTAACTTTTTCATTTACGGCACTTAAATCCATTTTGCCTTCATCTAAGCCAAGAATGACATTTTGAGCTACAGTGAAAACATCAACAAGATGGTAATGCTGGTGTATCATACCAATGCCCAAGTCATACGCATCTCTTGGAGAACGAATTGAAACAGGTTTTCCGTCTTTGTAAATCGTTCCACCATCGGGCTGATATATACCGGAGAGCATATTCATGAGAGTTGTCTTTCCACTGCCGTTTTCACCAAGCAGACACAAGATTTCGCCTCTGTTAATGGATAAATTAATGTCATTGTTAGCCACTATTTTTCCAAATGTCTTGGTGATACCTTTTAGTTCAATTGCACAATTATTCTGCACTGTTGTCCTCTTCCTTTTTTCGAGGTTTATCAAAATAATGCTATCATAAAATAAAGAGAACGCAACAAAAAAATGCAACAAATGGCAACAAATTTGAGTGAAAAGTTTGTGAAAAATCAAATTTTAGAGGTTTTGACAAAAACTCTATAAGAACTCTTTAAGGGACAAGATAATATCTGAGAAAATTTCTTCTCTTGTTTTTGAACCGTCAATTCTTATAAGTTTACAGCCATCAGGAAGAGATGAAAAAATCTTTTCATAGTTTTCAAGAACCCGGCGCTGGTAATCCAATCTCTCATATATTTCTTTCTCTTTTCCTCTTGAATCAATGCGCTCAATACAAGCTAGCAGGGGAGTGTCTATGAAAATAACAAATTCAGGATACGGGAATGCGCTGTTAAGAGAAAGTACTTTATCATAATCAAAACCAATGCTTTGATATGCCAATGAAGAAAAAAAGTACCTGTCCGATATCACAATCTCATTATTGGCAATATGTGAAAGTATTCCGTAAGACGTGTTATTCAAATGGTTATCCCTGTCTGCTGCAAAAAGATATGCAACGGTAGACTGAGGAACTTTGATTTCACCCGATAAAACTCTTCTTATAAACTTGCCGGTCTCATAAACAGTGGGTTCTGCTGTGCAATGAACGCTTTTGCCTTTTGACGAAAGGTATTTTTCGAGGTTTTTAAGCTGAGTCGTTGTGCCTGCGCCATCTAAGCCTTCCAAGACCCAAAAATTTTTTTGAATAACCGCCATCTTAACCCCCAAAGGTGTAAAACTGGGCTTTAA
>CAVGEF010000146.1:0-2293 GCA_963628205.1 Bacteroidaceae bacterium | reverse complement strand
GCATATAAGAGACCTGCAAAAATGTTATTATTGCCTGCGATAAGGCCAAAACCGTTTGGCGATGATGGATTAAGAATTGAAGAAAATGAGATTAAATCAAAATTATTTGTACAAACAGCAAGTCCTGATAATTTGGAATATGCAGTATTTGAAATTGAAATGTTGTTGTTTTTCTTAAATCCTTCATATTGTTTTGAGACATTAAAAGGATTTAGCATTAAAGACAAAAGGCCTTTTGTTTCCAGTGTTCCAAAATGCACAGTATCATTGAAGTTAAAATTTGCAAAAACAGGTTTCTCTATGTTAATTTTGCCACTTTCATCTCTGAAAAGTTCAACAGAAGAGTGAAAGACGTTAATATCGGTCTTAATTAAAAGAGACGTCTCCATGTCAAATGGCTTTTTAAGTATGATTGTTACTTTGCTACTTGTTCCGCTATTTGTTTCGCTGTTTGTCCCTCTATTTGTTCTGCCCGCCGGTGGAAGTGCGTGTAGGAGAGGGCTTGCAAGAAATGCAATTAAGATGCCAAGCAAAATAATTTTTTTGTGTATTATTTTTGTCATATAAGATATGTAAAAATAATTTGCGTTTTCATTCACAGTTATTTGCTCATGTTTTTTCACGAATTTTTCGGGTGGGTTTGTATGCAGTTTAGTGTATTGAAACTTGACGTGCTTGGGGTTAAAATTGCTGTGATTTTTGAAGTTGATTTGGAGGGCTAATATGGTCGTTCTTTGTTTGAATTGTGGAAGCTCATCTGCAAAGTATCAGGTTTATGACTGGGAGAATAAAGATGTTCTTGCTGTTGGAGTTGTTGAAAGAATAGGTCTTGATTATTCGACAATTGAGCATAAGGCATCAGGAAAGGAAGAATATAATGCCAAATTTAGTTGTCCAACACATAAGGAAGCCATAGAGCTTATCATTAAAATGCTTGTTGACAAGGATTATGGTGTAATTGGTGATGTTTCAGAGGTTGGCGCTGTAGGCCATAGAGTTTTGCATGGCGGAGAACTCTTTAAGAAATCAACACTTGTTACAGATGAAGTTGTAGAGCAACTTAAAACTCTCATTGCTCTTGGACCACTTCACATGCCGGCTAATATTATGGGTATTGAAGCTGCCAGAAAAGTTATGCCAAATGTTCCGCATGCAATTGTAATGGATACAGCATGGCACCAAACAATGCCGGCAGAGGCTTTCATGTATGCAGTACCTTATGACTGGTATACAAAGTACAACGTAAGGCGCTACGGTTTTCACGGAACAAGCCACCTTTATTGTACAAAGAGAGCAGCTCTTCTTCTTGGAAAAGAAAACAAAGATACGAATGTAATTATTTGCCACATTGGAAACGGAGCAAGTGTTTGTGCTGTGAAGAACGGTATTTGTATTGAAACTTCAATGGGGCTTACTCCTCTTGAAGGACTTGTCATGGGTTCACGTAGCGGAGATTTGGATCCTGCAATTCTTCCATACATAATGAATAATACCGGAATGAGTGCAAAAGAGATGGACACAACTCTTAATAAAAAGAGCGGTCTTTTGGGCATTTGCGGTTATACAGACAGGCGTGATGTTGAAAAAGCTGCCAACGAAGGTGATGAAAAAGCCAAACTTGCCATGGCAATGGAATGCCACAGAATCAAGAAGTATATTGGCGCATATGCAGCACTTTTAGGGCATGTTGATGCAGTAGTTTTCACTGCCGGCGTTGGGGAAATGGGACCTACAATTCGTCATGGTGCCATTTGTGACATGGAAGCTTTTGGAATGTGCCTTGATGATGAAAAGAACCGCATTTGCAAGTGCAGAAACGGTGAATTCGAGATTTCCAAAGACGGTTCTCCTGTAAAAATTTTTGTCATTCCTACTGATGAAGAACTTGTAATTACAGAGGATGCCGTGGCTCTCATGAATGGTACTTACGATGTTCATACAAACTTCCATTATTCATTTGAAGATGCATCTTATATGAATAAAGCCCGTGCAAAGGGTCTTGTAAAAGATTTGCAGAAAAAGCCTGAACTCAAAACTATTCTTGCACTTCCAAAAGAAGCAAAGTCTTTTGCAAAATGAGCATTGAGATGGAAGTCAAAAGCATATAAGGCATATGGAAGCATATATTACTTGCAAAATACAGGGTACCAAAAAGTGCCGGATATCAAAAAAACCGGATATCAAAAAAGACCGGATATCAAAAAAGACCGGATATCAAAAAATAAGCTACATTGATTATTGATTTGGTATTTCGTATTATTAGTTATTATTATTGGAAGAGCACTGGCCTGTA
>CAVGEF010000145.1:0-6743 GCA_963628205.1 Bacteroidaceae bacterium | reverse complement strand
CTAAAAGGATAAGGAATAGAAAATGGTCGAAAAACTTGAAAGAACAGGAAAAATAAAGAGAAAAGGACCTGTTGTTCTTCTCATTATGGATGGAGTCGGTTTTGGAAAATACTCTGACGGAGATGCTGTAAAACAAGCTATGACAAAAAACCTTGACCATCTCATGCAAATAGCTCCTTGGACAAAACTTAAAGCCCACGGAACAGCTGTTGGTCTTCCTTCAGATGCTGATATGGGCAATTCAGAAGTCGGACATAATGCAATGGGTTGTGGCAGAGTCTTTTCACAAGGTGCAAAACTTGTTGCTTCTTCAATAGAAGAGGGCTTGATGTATAAGGGTACAACGTGGAAAAAGCTCATTGAAAATGTTAAAAAGAATAATTCCACGTTGCATTTCATTGGACTTCTCAGCGACGGAAACGTTCACAGCCATGTAAAAAATCTCATGGACATGATTACAGAAGCAAAAAAAGAGGGCGTTAAAAAGGTTCGTGTTCATGCGCTTTTGGATGGAAGAGATGTTGGAGAGACATCGGCATTGGATTATTTTGACCCGTTCGAAAAGTTCCTTCAAGACCTCTCAACTGATGGTTTTGATGCAAAAATTGCCTCCGGCGGTGGAAGAATGGTCATTACAATGGACCGTTACAATGCAAACTGGGACATGGTAAGACGCGGTTGGGAAACTCATGTTTTGGGAGAGGGCCGTTATTTTGACACAGCTCACGATGCAATAACAACATTAAGACAGGAAACCGGTGCCATTGACCAAGACATCCCTCCTTTTGTTATTGCAAAAGACGGCAAACCCGTTGGAACCATTGAAGATAATGACAGTGTTATTCTCTTTAATTTCAGAGGCGACAGAGCTCTTGAAATTACAAAAGCTTTTGAAGCAAAAGATCTTACAGAGTTTGACAGAAAGCGCGTTCCTCATGTCGAGTATGCCGGAATGATGGAATATGACGGAGATTTGCACGTACCTCACCAGTATCTTGTAAATCCACCGTCAATTGACAGAACAATGGCAGAATACCTTTGTGCCTGCAACGTCAAACAGTTCTCCATTTCAGAGACTCAAAAATTTGGCCATGTAACTTACTTTTTCAATGGAAACAAGAGTGGCAAATTCAACGACAAACTAGAAGAATATGTTGAAATTCCTTCTGATATCGTTCCTTTTGAGCAAAGACCTTGGATGAAGTGTGCTCAAATTGCAGACAGAGTCATTGAAGAAATTGAAAGTTGTAAATGGAAGTTCATAAAAATGAACTTCCCAAACGGCGATATGGTTGGCCACACAGGTGTCTTTGAAGCTGTCGTTTGCTCAATGGAAGCTTTGGATATTCAAATTGGAAGAATTGCCCAGGCCGTTCGCAAAGCCGGCGGAATTCTTGTTATCACAGCAGACCACGGAAATGCCGATGACATGATTGAGCACAATAAAAAAGGAGAACCTTCTCTAAAAGAGAACGGAGAACCAAAAGCCAAAACAAGCCACAGCCTAAACCCGGTTCCATGCATAATTTATGACCCATGCTACAATGGAGAATATTCAAAAGAACTGGCTCAAGGATTGGGAATTAGCAGTATTGCAACAACTTGTATTGAGCTTTTGGGCTTTGCTGCTCCAAAAGACTACGATCCTTGTATTGTTAATTTTAATTGAATATAGAAGAGCAAGAGGTTAAACTTACTGCATGGCACAAAATACCGCATCCAAGACAGGAAAAGTGTACGGAATAGGAAATCCTCTCATTGATGTTATTGTAAATGTTGATGATGAAGATCTTTCAAAACTTGGTCTTTACAAGGGGACAATGAATTTAATTCCTTTGGAAAAACGCCTTGAGTTGACAGAGTTCATCAAGACAAAAAAAGAACCTGTCTTTTCTTGTGGAGGTTCGTGCCCAAACACAGTTATAACCCTTGCTTCTATTGGAATTGAAACAACTCTTGCCGGAAAGGTTGGCTCAGACGAATATGGAGACATCTACAAAAAAAGGCTTGCCTCGTTGGGAGTAAAAGACAATCTTGCCATATCTTCCAACGTGACAGGCTCCTCTATCATCCTTGTAACAGCAGACTCTGAAAGAACAATGAATACGTATCTTGGAGCCAACCGCGATTACAATCCTGACGACATTTGTGAAGACGAAATACGCCGTGCCTCTTTTTTCCATTTCACCGGCTACATGTGGGACACTCCAAACCAAAAAGAAGCCGTAAAAAAAGCCATGAAAATTGCCAAAGAAAACGGAGTTCTCATTTCTTTTGATATTGCAGACCAATTTGCCGTTGGCCGTTATCACGACTCTTTTTTGGAACTTGTTGAAAACAATTGCGACATTGTTTTTGCCAACAAAGAAGAAGCACGAGTCTTATTTGATAACTACGACCCTTATGAATGCTGTAAAAGCATGGGAAAATTATGTGAAACAGCCATTGTGAAAAACGGCAAAAAGGGCTCTTTCGTAAGTTACAAACGCAAAATCTATGAAATTCCGGTTAAAGGCCCGGAAGTTCCGGTAGACACAACAGGTGCCGGTGACACTTATGCAGCAGGTTTCCTTTACGGGTTATGCAAAGGACTAGACGTAGAAGAATGCGGACTTATTGCATCAACCTTGGCAGGTCAAATCATAAAGCAAACAGGCGCTCAATTCTCTGTTGAAAAAGCTGCCGAGCTTAAAACACTTCTTGAAAGCGGACTTTGGCATTAATTGACATTAAATCGTTGCCATTAAAAAAGGGAAGCTTTTCTGCCTCCCTTTAAGTACTTAGCTGTATAAAAGAGGTTTTTGCAAAATCTCCGGCTCTTAGTTATAACGTCTTTTCTTGGAAATAATGCGAACCTGCTTGTAAAGGCCTTCACCCTCGCTCTTTGTTTCAATTCCTGTAACATCATTAAGAGCGGTATGAACAAGTCTTCTTTCATATGGGTTCATTGGCTCAAGAAGACGGGATCTTCCGGTTTTACGAACCTGTTGTGCTGTTCTATAAGCATTCTTGATGATTTGCTCTTCATGCCTAATACGATATTCTTCAGAATCAACAATAATCTTTCTCTCTGAGTCAATCTTACCGGCAAAAACATTGGCTAAAATTTGAAGAGCATCAAGGTTCTTTCCCTTTCTTCCAATAATTATGCTTGAATCTTCACTTTCAATTGAAAGATTAACTTTTTTGCCCTTTCTTGATGCAACTTTTGTTGTTGCACTATATCCCATGTGCTCAATAACACCATCAAGGAATTGGCAAACTTCTCTTTCAAGCTCTTCGTTAGGCTCAAGATCTTCTTCCTCTTCTTCATTGGAATCATTTTCGTCAAAAGCAGAAGTGTTCAAATCTTCATTGTCGTCTTCATTTTCATTAAAAATGCTAATAGGAGAGTCTTCTTCATCATTAGGAGTATCAATATGAACTCTAATTTTTACATTAGCTTTCTTAAAAAGACCTCTGCGCCCATTGTCTAAGACTTCAACATCAAAGTCATCTCTTTCAATATGGAGCTCTTCTACGGCTTTGTTAATAGCCTCTTGCTCTGTTCTACCTTCAAAATCTCTTGTCATATATCTTTCCTCTATTATTTCTTATTTTTCTTGGCATTTTTTGCAGCTTCTTTTTGAGCTTTTGCCTTATCTTCTTCTATTTTTTTGAGCTTTTCTTGATATTTTCTTACAGCTTCAGGAACTTTTGTTTCATCTTTCTTTTCAACAACAGGCTTATTCTTCACGACTTTATTTACATAAAGCTGTTGAAGTATTGAAAGAACGTTACTTACGGTCCAGTAAAGGAGAAGTCCTGACGGAGCACTGTAAAGAACAAAGAAGAAGAATACAGGCATTCCGTATGTCATAAACTTCATCATTCCGGTTCCCTGTGAAGCAACGGATTTATTCTGTGCATTAGTAAGAGACATGGAAAGAATCATACTTACAGTGTAGAGAATTGGCAGTAAGTGAATTTCAGAACCAAGAAAAGGAATGTTGAATCCAAGAGTTACGATTGTCTCCGGAACAGAAAGGTCCGGAATCCATCCCGGAATAAACATTGCACCTCTAAGCTCAAAGTGTTTATTAAGAAGCCCATAGAATGCTATGAGGATTGGGAATTGGATAAGAAGTGGCAAACATCCGCCTAAAGGACTTACACCGGATTCCTTATAAAGGGCAGCTGTCTCTTGGTTAAGTTTTTGTGGGTTGTCTTTGTATTTTTCCTGCAATTGTTGTATTTGAGGATTAAGCGCAGACATCCTTGCCGTTGACTCAGTCCCTTTTTTGGAAAGTGGCCAAAGAACAATTTTAAGCAAAATCGTAAGCAAGATAATATCAAAGCCATAGTTTGGAACTACTTTGTAAAGCAAGTTGAGAATCCATTTAAGAATAGTCTCCAGCCAACCAAGAGCAGAACCGCTTTCCATTGCATCTTCAAGATTCAAATCTCTTAAACCCCAAGCGTTATCTGTTCCGCTGTAGTATGAGCCAAGATACTTTTTAAGCTGTGGTCCGCAATAGAAATAAACAGTCTCGCTCGAAGAGGCCTCTGTTGCCGGACGGGAAAGATAAATCCCGTTTGTTTGAGCTATGTCGCCGTCTGTGCTTTGTAGTGCTGTATACTTGTAAGCAACATTGCTCTCCGGTGCTGCAATGACTGTAAAATACTTACTTGTAAGACTTATCCATTTAAGATTGTTTGTTGTCTCAAAACTTCCGTCCGAGAATTTAACACTCTGTTTTTTCGTTTTTCCATTATCTTTATAGCTGTTTATATAGACACGTCTGTAGTCATAGTTGTTGTTTTTCATTTGCGTAAATGAAGGACCAACCTGTGGCTCGTATGCAAGAGTGTATGCATAACCATTGTCATCTATACCGGCAAATGAAGCATCACCTTCTATATCTACTGTTACAGCAAACAAATAATCACTGTCTTTGAATTCAAAGGTCTTTTTGAGCGTGAAAACATTTCCTTTTGCATCCTTGTAATCACAAGAGAAAACAACGCGTGAATTTTCAACTGTATATGAGAAAGTATCCATAATAGGATTTGTCAAATCACTTCCCCAATAAGTTAAGAAAGCATTGTGATCGCTTTCGCCCTTGAAAACAAGGTCCACGTGCTGACCATCTGCATTGGCATGGTCTTTCATCACTAAAGACTTAATACTTGCACCAACCGGGTCAAACGTGATTTCAAAAATATTTGTTTCATACTTAAAAGTCTCTTTTGAATTGGAGTCTTCCAATGCGACAATTTTATTTTCTTCTTTTTCAACTGTATTTGAAACATTTGCACTTACAACTTCTTCTTCATTTGAGACCGATGTTGAATTTGAATAGAATGTAGTTTGTATAAACATACTTACAAAAAGAACGACTACACATAAAACTACAGCAAGAAGTGTTTTACCTTCCATTTTGTTCTCCTAAAGAAATCGTTGGTAAAATCTTTAATAATAAGAAAATATACATACAAAAAATCAGCCCTTAAGTGAGCTGCTTTTGCTAAAGAGTTCTAATAAAAGACTTTCTTTTTCTTCATATTTCAAAGCTTTACCGGGATACACAACAACAACCATGTCCAATCCTTCTTTGATTTTTTCTTGGTTTGTACGCCAAATTTCTTTGACTTGCCGCCTTATCAAATTTCGCTGAACAGAATTGCCATAGTGTCTTGCAGGAATGACAATAAGCCGGCTATAAGTTAAATCATTTTCACTAACAAATAGCTTAAAACAGGAAAGAGAAAATCTTTTTCCTGTTTTGAAAACATTGTCAATATCTGCTTTAATTCTAATAATTTGTTTCTTAGTAAGGCTTTTTCTCATCAGAGACGGTGAGGCTATGTCTGCCCTTTGCTCTTCTTCTTGCCAATACCAAACGACCGCCCTTTGTTGCCATGCGAGCTCTGAATCCAAATTTTCTGTTTCTTTTTACTTTACTTGGCTGATATGTTCTCTTGCCTTTGTAACTCATGGTTTATCTCCATAATTTATCGCTTAAAGCGGGATTTTCTTGTCTATAGTGTATTTATAACAAAACACTGAGCACTTGAGTATAGATTTTATGCTTTGTTTTGGTCAAGCATGCAAATGCATAGCATTTTTTATTTAACAGCAAAGCTTTATATCGAGGTTTTTGCAAAAACCTCTATCAAATCATTTTTCCATATTGTCTTTGATAATTTCAAACATAGTCTTCCAGTTATCGCAAATATCTTCTTCACTAAAGTATATGGCAATTTCTCTGGCTGCGCTTTCAGGACTATCGGACCCATGGACAGCGTTGTAACTCATTTCAGGAGAAAAAGAACCGCGAATTGTTCCAACATCGGCATTGGAAGGGTTTGTTTTTCCCATAATTTGTCTCATTCCAAGAATGACATCTTCTCCCTCGACAACCATTCCAACAATTGGAGCGCTTCTGATAAATTTAACAAGAGATGGATAAAAAGGCTTTCCAATATGTTCTGAATAATGCTCAGCTGCCTGTTTTTCACTTACCTGAATCATCTTTAGAGCAACGATTTTATAGCCTTTTTCTTCAATTCTGGAAATAATCTTTCCTATAAGACCACGCTGAACGGCATCGGGTTTGATTGCAATAAAAGTTCTTTCTTTCATCTAATTTCTCCTCATTTTTGGCACAACACGAACTGTTATTTTTTTTATATCAAGTTCAGGAAATACTGCATTGATTTTTTTTATAATTTCCTTTCCGTTAAGTTTAACATAAGAAGCT
>CAVGEF010000144.1:3931-9562 GCA_963628205.1 Bacteroidaceae bacterium | reverse complement strand
ATCTGGTGTGGGGCTTGTCCTCACCGTGGGTTCGAATCCCACTCACTCCGTAAAACTTTAACTGAGTTAAGACTCAAAGTATTGGTATTTTATGGTAGTGTTTTTAGGAATACTTTTAATTGCAGTCTCTTGTACAATTCTCACAATTTTACAAAAAACATTGATAAATATTTGGTATGATGCATGGATTGCCATTCCAATGTCACTTGGCTTCTTTTTGGCTTTCACTGCATTGTATTTTGCATTGCTCTTTCTTTTGTCGCTTACAGTAAACACTTCTAAACCAATCAAAAAGAAAAGCATTTTTTACAGGTGGATACTTACCCAAACAACAAAACTGGTGCTCATCCTTGGCAGAGTAAAAATTAATACCACAGGTCTTGATAAAGTCAAAGATTTACCGCCATTTTTAATTATTGCAAATCACAAGTCCAACTATGACCCGTTCTTGGCTATAGCATCACTTCCAAAAGCACAACTTGCATACATCTCAAAACCCGCAATTTTCAAGATTCCAATAACAGGAAAAGTGGCCCACAAGTGCTTTTTTCTTCCCATAGACCGCGACAATGATAAAAATGCTGTAGCAACAATAAGAAAAGCAGCAGAACTCATAAAAGAAGGTGTTGTATCCATTGGAATTTATCCGGAAGGCACACGCAGCAAAACAGGTGAATTGCTTCCTTTCAGAAACGGAGCTTTCAAGGTTGCAAAATGGGCAAGTTGTCCAATTGTCATAGCTAAAACTACAGGCACAGAAAAAATTGCCAAACGTTTTGCATTAAGACGAACCAAAACAACATTTGAAATCCTGGATGTTTTGACAGCCCAAGAAGTTTCAAATATGTCAACTTGGGATATTGGAGAGTATGCAAGAGCCCTCATGTTGGGAAGTACCGTGCAAGAAGAAAGGAGGAAACTGGAAAAATGACATACCATGTCTTATATAACCCACACGCAGGAAACGAAAACGGTCTGGCACAAGCCAAGACACTTAGCGCAATATTTACCAATGACATCTTGGACTTCGTTGACATGACAAAGATAACCGATTATGCCGATTTTTTTGTAAAAACGCCCTTTGAAGATAAAATCATCCTGACCGGAGGAGACGGAACACTTAACAGGTTCATAAATACATGCAATGAAAACAATGCCCTGGATAAAGCTCTTTCTCATGAAATTCTCTATTTTGCAGCGGGTAGCGGGAACGATTTTTTGCGTGATGTTGCAAGCGGTAATACTGAAAAACCAATTACTGTAAACAAATATTTTGAAAACCTTCCAACTGTTGAAGTGAAAGGAAAAAAATATCTGTTTCTCAATGGCATAGGCTATGGCATTGACGGGTATTGCTGTGAAGAGGGTGACGCTCTTAGAGGAAAGTCAACAAAAACTGTAAACTATACATCAATTGCAATAAAAGGTCTTTTGTTTCACTACAAGCCCACAGGAGCAACCATAACCGTAGATGGAGTGCAACACACTTATAAAAATGTTTGGCTTGCTCCTACAATGAACGGTCGTTTCTATGGCGGAGGCATGATCCCAACCCCACAGCAAGACCGTTTGGCAGAGCCCAAAACTCTCTCTGTCATGGTTTACAGAAGTAAAAGCAAAATTAAAGCTCTTATGCTGTTTCCGTCAATTTTTAAGGGAAAACATGTCAAAAATACAAAAGTCGTGGATGTTTTTTCCGGCAAGGACATCAAAGTTGAGTTTGACAGACCTACACCTTTGCAAATTGACGGTGAAACTGTCACAGGCGTAACCTCTTACCGCGCCACTGTTACAAAATAAAGAGAAAAAGGAACCAATTTCTTATACAGATTTCAGTTCCCTTCCCGAACCTTTTGCCTAACAGACATACAGTTCACTCTTTTCTTTGTATAACGAGCAATCGCAGTATATCATATTTTTGATTTGTTGGAATAGAATTTTGCACTTGAAAATCATCAAAAAGCTGTGAAAGAAAGCATCTTGTTATTTTGATTACATTTGTGGAGGTTTCCATGAATGAATCTAGCAAAAGCTCTAATGCAAGCTTTAACGCAAACTCGCAAGCAAGCTTTGCCTCAGACATCTTAAACAGCAACGAAACAGAAACCTTAACAGAAAAAATAAAACACAGTGCAAGAAATCTTTTTGGTATTGAGACATTAAAACCATTTCAACTGTTGGTAATTCAAAGGATTTTAGAACAAGATGCCGGAGCTTTTGTAAGAAATCAACTTGTAATTCTTCCTACCGGAACCGGAAAATCTTTGTGTTTTCTTCTTCCTGCGGTTCTTTGTGAGGGATTTACAGTAATTATCTATCCTCTCTTAGCTCTAATGAATGACCAAAAAATGAAACTGGAAAAAGCAGGCCTTGATTGCATTGTTCTCAGAGGCGGTCAAACAAAAACACAGCGCCAAAAGATATGGGACAAATTAGACAAATCAAGAGATACCGGTATTGATACAGCAAAAACAAAAATTGTAATGACAACACCGGAAACTCTGTTGCAACCACGTGTAATAAACAAACTTAAACAATATAAAATAAGTCTTCTTGTTGTTGATGAAGCACATGTCATTAAACAATGGGGAAAAGACTTCAGGCCCCATTATGCAAATCTTAAGAAGGCAACAACAAGTCTCATGCCAAAACAAGTGCTTGCTTTTACAGCAACAGCGTCAAAAAACACAATAGAGACCATAAACAGGCATTTATTTCCTTCAAGACCACTGATTATTCAAGGAGATATAGACAGGGAAAACATTATCTATTCAGCATACCCTGCTTTAGACTTAAACCATGCAGCTACAGACATAATAGAAAACTGTCAAAAGCCTGCAATAATCTTTTGCAGGACACGTCATGAAACACATCAATTATGCTATGAAATAACACGCGATTTATATAAAAGAGCACAAAAGGAACACCCAAAAAACACTCCAAAGACGCTGTCCCAAATAAGATACTACCATGCGGGGCTGTCACGCCATGAGAGAGAAACATTGGAAAAATGGTTCGCCGGGACCAAAGACGGAGTTCTTGTAACAACATGCGCTTTTGGTATGGGTGTTGACGTAAAATCAATCAGAACAGTTATTCATCACCGCATGCCAAACACTTTTGAAGAATATTTACAGGAATCCGGACGAGCCGGAAGAGATGGAAAAACATCATTTGCATGGGTTATAAGAGAACCTGAAACAAAACACCAAAACAAAGAAATTCTGCCCGCACAGGAAAACTCTGCTCCTACACTGAAAGAAGTCTTTGAACAAAATAAATGCAGGCGCCAAGGACTTTTGAAAGGAATGGAACAGGAAAAACATGAATGTACCGGATGTGACGTATGCCTTGGAAAAGTTATCCAAAAATCTTCCGAAGAAATTATTATTAGGGAATTCACAAAAATATTTGCATTCAAATACACGTTAGAAAAAGCCTCTTATATACTTACAGGCAATTGCAATACATCTGTTGTAAACAATTCCGATACACTAAATCCATTCTTTGGAATTCTTGAAAATTGGAACTGCACAAAATTAAAAGAAGCTCTTAGAAGAGTCTGCAATGACGGAAGATGTGGAATAAAGTACATATCTTTTGCAAAAAGAGGAAAATTTCTATACCGGTGCGACATTTCATTATATAATTTTATAGCTAAAGTTTTAGGGAGGCTAAACGATGGATATTTTTGGATTATACGGCAAAGGAGCAAATTCAAAAGACGCATTAGCAAGATTGGAAACTTTGGAAAAACAGCACGTTAAGCTCTTTGGAACTATGCCGCAGGCATTATTTTCCACCTCAGGGAGAACTGAACTTGGGGGAAATCACACAGACCACAACCATGGAAAAGTACTTGCCGGCTCAATTAATTTGGATACAATTGCAGCTGTACACGAAACTTTGGACTATAACGTGACACTATTAGGCGAAGGCTACCCTCCTGTTCATACCAATATATCTGACCTAAGGGAAAATGAAGCTGAATTTGGAACAACTGAGGCACTTGTCAGAGGTGTTGCAGCAGCCATTGTAAAAAGAGGCGGGTTTATAGGCGGTTTTGAAGCAAATACAGATTCAAATATTTTCAAAGGCTCCGGATTGAGCAGTTCTGCTTCAATTGAAGTTTTAATTGGTACAATCTTCAACGAGCTCTTCAATGACGGGCGTTTTACAACAACAGAACTTGCAATCATTGGACAAGAAGCAGAAAACCTCTATTTTGGAAAACCATGCGGTCTCATGGATCAAGTTGCATGTGCAAACGGCGGCATTGTGGGCATAGATTTCAAAGACCCCCAAAATCCTGTAATTGAGCCGGTTCATGTAGATTTCCAGGACTACGGATACGACTACGTTGTAGTAAATACAGGCGGAAGCCATGCAGACTTGACAAACGACTATGCATCTATTCCATTTGAAATGAAACAAGTTGCAAACTACTTTGGTAAAGAAACATTGCGGGATGTAAATCCCAATGAGTTTTTTACATGTACAGGAACTTTGAGAGCTCAATTATCAAATGACAGAGCAATTCTCAGGGCCTACCATTTCTTTAGAGAAAATGCCTGTGCAGAAAAAATGCTTGAAGCCTTAAAGTGCAAAGATTTTAATTTGTACCTTGCTTTAGTCAAAGAAAGCGGAGAATCTTCCTATAAATTTTTACAAAATATTTATAGCCCAAATTGCACGACTGTCCAAGGAATTTCGTTAGCATATGCCATGACAGAACATTTTTTGAGCGACAGTGGAGCATTCAGAGTCCAGGGTGGCGGTTTTGCAGGCACAATTGAGGCCTACATCCCGCAGGAAAAAACAAATGAGTTTGTTTCATATATTTCAAATATTTTTGGAAAAAATTGCTGTACAAAACTGGCAATCCGCAATTTGCCGACAATGAGAATTAAATAACAAAAATCTCATTATGGATTGTGGACTTTTTCAAGCTCGGAAGCTTTCATCAATGTATACCCTTTAGCGCCAAGTTCATGAACAGTCTTATCCATTTTTCTCTTTTTGTGTTCATCTTCAAAAAATAAATTATCCTGTATTGGCATATCGCCTTCATAAGTATTGTAAAGACCAAGCCCAATAAGTCTAATGCCTTCACCCGGTTTCCATTTTGAAGCAAGAAGTTTTTTTGCAATAGAGTAAATCATATCTGCATTCAATATTGGAACAGACGGCGACTCCTGCACTGTAACAGTTCTAAAATCACCCCACCTGAGTTTTAGACCAATTGTACGTCCAATTATTTTTTCATCAATGGAACGACCCATAAGTTCATGGCTCATACCCAAAAGAACTTGATGCAAAGAAGCCTCACTAACAATATCCTCAATAAAGGTTGTCTCAGTTGAAATTGAATGACTTTTGGCATTTTGGGACATCGTTCCTGTATCAATGCCTCTACAAGCATTATAAAGAAACTCACCAAAAGAGTTCCCCAACATACGTTGCAACTCGTCAAGAGAATATGACCTGGCCTGTTCTGTCGTCATTATTTTATGCTTTTGCAGAACTTTTTTACCGCTTTTGCCAATGCCCCATATTTTACCAAGACCAATTGTATCAATAAACATTTGCTCTTTTCCCGGAGACACAGCACAAAGACCGTCAGGCTTATTG
>CAVGEF010000144.1:2368-3921 GCA_963628205.1 Bacteroidaceae bacterium | reverse complement strand
ATTGTAATCACTTGCCATTTTTGCAATAAAAGGAGAAGTTGCAATACCAATGCTCATTGTAAGACCTACTTTTTCTTTAACTCTGTTTTTAATTTTCACGGCAAGTTCTCTGGGAGGTCCAAAAAGACGTTGAGTTCCTGTCATGTCAAGGCTGGCTTCATCTATTGAGCATTGTTTCATTGCCGGAGCATATTCTTTAAGTATTGCCATAACCTGCCTGCTCACTTTTGAATAAAGAGCCATATTGCCCGGAACAAAAATTCCATTTGGACACAGCTTTAAGGCCTGCAAACTTGGCATGGCAGAATGCACTCCAAACTTACGGGCTTCATATGAACAGGTAGAAACAACAGACCTTTTTCCCGGCATGCCAATTATAAGAGGTTTTCCCCTATATTGCGGATTATCACGTTGTTCAACAGAGGCAAAAAAAGCATCCAAATCGACATGAAAGAAAACTTTATGCATCGCCATGCTTTTATTGTATCACAAGTCTTTTTTTCAGTCTCTTTTTCTGCTATATTTGTGGCATGAAAAAATTTGAATATACACCAAAAAACATTTGTGCAAGACTTATCAATGTTGAGCTTGATGACAAAGATGTCATTACAAAAGTAGAATTTGTGGGTGGCTGTGACGGCAACCACAAGGGCCTTATATCGCTTTGCAATGGAATGGAAGCCAAAGATGTAATCACAAAGCTCAAAGGCATACGCTGCGGGTCAAGAAATTCTTCATGTCCGGACCAACTTGCATGTGCGTTAGAAGAATGCCTTTCTCAAGGTAACTCAAAATAATTGTATCGTTACAGGAAAATAAGAGTTATAGAATTGTGAAAAAACCCAAAAAGACAGTTCTTGTTGTGTTTATACTGTGCCTAGTCAGCTTTTCAGCTTTTGCCGGTTCTTATAATGTGCGCTTACGCTCAATGGGAGACATTGGAATAGCTGTAAGTGACTCCAGACATCCTTCAATTGTAAACCCGGCAGCGCTTTTCTTTATGGGAGAAGATAACTCTTTTGTACTGGATTCAAGTTTTCAAGACTCTTTTAAGCCCAACAGCAAAGAAATATTTCCTGCATACCCGGCACCGGGACTTAAAGGAACATTCATTGGAAAAAGGATTGCCCTGTCGTTGGGTTTTGATTACACAGTTGAAAACACGGGCTCTGACGACACGACAAAGTACTACAATATTTATCAGGTATCGGAAATCAAAATAGACTTAACGGCCGGGCTTGGAAACTTTGCTGCCGGTATTGAAATCTTTGGCGGTTCTACAAAACAACGGTTGAATGTGCCAATACATGAAGATGCTGCATTAAGCGATTTCTTCTTCCAAACCTTTTTTACGGAATTTGACAGAAAAGCAGACAGCGAATACATCCAAATAAATCTTGGACTTATGTATAAAGCCGGAGAATTCTCCTTTGGTTTCATGTTTAATGACATACTTGACAACTCAACTTCAAAAACATCGCTCAGCTGGCAATCATTCATTTCTGAAAGTGGATTTGGCATTTACTATATCAGAAACGAATATGGGAAAAGAG
>CAVGEF010000144.1:1137-2358 GCA_963628205.1 Bacteroidaceae bacterium | reverse complement strand
AAAAGAGGAAAACTGAACAATTTTGGAATGAGCGCAGGCCTTGATATATCAAATATTTTTGACAATTCTTCCAGAGCCCTTCATGTAGGCCTTGAGCTTTCATACATGCTGGTTAAAGATTATGGGTTTTACTTCAGAACAGGTTATGAAGCACTCTTTAATTCTTTCTTTGACGGAACTCACACATTTGGACTTGGCACAAAACTGGACAATGCAGACTTTTCACTGAATTTCAGCTTTCCGCTATCTATATATAGAGGAGAAAGTACAGACAACAGGTTCACTGTGGAACTTGCAATGACGTGGGCACTGTAAAAAGGCAAGCAATAACATAAAAGATGCAATTGCCCAACAAATCTGTGCCCGCAACAAATCTGTCGCAACAAATCTGTAAAAGATGTTTGTGCAGTAAAGATTGACACAGAGCCTGTTGGTGGCTAATATTCCAAGGTAACGACAAGTCGGACAAAACTTCACCTATAGGAGAAAAAATATGTCAAAAGCACATAGAGGTACAGGAATAAGAGAACAGGTCAAAAGCGGACGTGGAGAATGCCCGGTCTGCAAAAGAGACGGAATTAAAGTTCTCTATGAAGTATCTGTAGACGGCGAAACAAAGAAAGTCTGCAAACAATGCAAGGCTAAAATTTCAAAGTAAGAAAATTCGTTCTCGTTAAAGGGCTGCCATATGGCAGCTCTATTTTTTCCAAGGAGCAAAGGCAATGAAAAGCATGACAGCCTATGGGTATGCGGAGTTTCAAACACCAAGTTATATCCTGACAATGGAGTTGAAAAGCTATAACAACAGGTTTTTGGAAATAAGTTACAACAGCCCTTCTTATTTGAGCGCTTACGAGAATGAAATTACAACAATGCTCAAAGAACACGCCCAAAGAGGACACATAGAGGTATCGGTCCGTGTAAAAAACCTCAAAAGCGCCATAGAGCTCCATTTAGACGAGGACCTGGCCACCTCCTACCTGAATGCAATAGAAAAAATAAACACGCTTGCATTGAACAAAGGGCTTTCACTTACTACCAACATGTCAGACATTCTCTTGCAAGAAGGAGTACTTAGCAGCATAAAGACCGATTCCCTTGAGTTCTACCGTGAGGGATTAACACATTGCAGTCTTGAAGTTGTCAAACAATTTGACGAAGCAAAAGAGCGCGAAGGAAAAGCAACACAAAAAGATTTGACTTCTATGATAAATAGCTTGG
>CAVGEF010000144.1:0-1127 GCA_963628205.1 Bacteroidaceae bacterium | reverse complement strand
CTCTTGATGTTGTTAAAAACAATGTTGCAAAACTGGAAACAATGATAAAAGAGAACCTTTTAAGCAGAATAAAAGAAATGCTGGGCGATGCAAATTATGATGACAACAGGATTTTGACAGAAGTAGCTGTCATGTTAAACAGGTTTACCATAAATGAAGAAGTTGTACGTCTCAGCACACATATTGCAGAATTTCATAAACTGCTTGAGAGCAATGACGCTGTTGGAAAACGCCTTGATTTTCTCAGTCAGGAAATGAACAGGGAAATAAATACAATAGGCTCAAAAAGCCAAATAGTTGAAGTAAATTTGCAAGTAGTGAACATGAAAGACTGTCTTGAAAACATAAGAGAGCAAGTCAGAAACATAGAATAATTTTCAGAGGTTTTCATTTCAAAAAAGGGAGCAAAAATGAGGATTGCAATTTCAGGCAAAAGCGGGTGTGGCAACACTACTGTTTCTACCATGCTTGCCCAAAAACTCGGATACGACTTAATTAATTTCACGTTCAGGCAAATGGCCCAGGAAAGAGGTATGGACTTTTGGGACTTTTGTGCGTTAGCTGAAAAAGACGACAACATAGACCGCGAGCTTGACCGCAGACAGGTAGAGATGGCAATGTCAAAAGAAAATTGCATACTTGGCTCACGTCTTGCAATTTGGATGCTCAAGGATGCTGATTTTAAGATATACCTCAAAGCATCGGACGAAGAACGGGCAAGGCGCATTACAAAGCGTGAGGGCGGAGACTTCAAAGAACGACTGCTACAAACCCAAAGCCGTGATAACCATGACAGTGCACGTTATAAAAGAATATATGGAATAGATAATTCTGATACTTCCTGTGCAAATCTTGTAATTGACACAGAAAACAGAACCCCGGAAAGCATCGTAGAGCAAATTATCGAGACTATACAAAAAATTTGAAAACAGCTATAATCGTGAGCTGATTTATAACATATAAGTTGCAAAGTATAAGGAGAGACATCTTGAGCATCCCACTTGATAAATTAATTGATACAGAAGCCAATGTTTACGAGATGACATGTGTTGCCATCAAAGAAGCAGCAATTATGGCTGCTAAAACGGATACAGAGGAAGAACTCGAGAAAAAGCATGAGAAAATTG
>CAVGEF010000143.1:0-3250 GCA_963628205.1 Bacteroidaceae bacterium | reverse complement strand
GAAAGCTGAACTGTTATCAATGTAAATTGCACCTGATTTGACAATTGCAGGGGCAAATTCTTTGGAAATATCGTTTTCAACAGCCCCAAGAACAAAATCCATACCTTCAAAACTGTCCTTGGAAGTTTTTTGGATTTCCACTTCCTTACCGTTGAACATAATCTTTGAACCGGCACTTCTTGCGCTGGCTAATGGAAGAAGTTTCTTAACAGGAATTTTATATTCCTGAAGAACCTTGATCATTTCTTTTCCTACTGCACCTGTAGAACCTAAAACTGCAATATTGAACTCTTTCATACACTCACCCCGCAAAACCTTGATACAAAACTCTTACAGTATTTTCAAATTGACTGTTGTCAACACCTACAATAATTGCAAGCTCATCCGAGCCTTGTGCAATGGTTCTTATATTGATGCCCTCATTTCCAAGAGCATTGAAAACTTTACCTGAAATGCCTGGACGAGAAATCATCTTGCGCCCAACAGCTGCAACCAAAGCAATATTGTCTTGTACTTCAACATCTTCCGGGTTGCATTGGTTTTTAATCTCGCTGACAATATCGTAAATTCTATCTTCCATACCGGACTGTTGCAAAACCAATGCAAATTGGTCAATTCCCATTGTTATATGCTCTGCATGGACCTTAAAACGGTCAAGGATTTCCAAAACTTTTCTCAAAGTTTCATTATTTCCATGCATTCTCTTTGTAACAGTTAGAATAACAAAATTTTTCTTTCCCGCAATACCGGTTATGAACCTGTCATGTTCAAGATCTTTTTCATCAACTTTGTCTACAATCATAGTTCCCGGGTGCTCTGGTTCATTTGTATTTCTAATATTAAGAGCAATTCCCAAATCCTTGACAGGTGCAATTGAATCTTCATGTAAGACAGAAGCACCCATATATGCAAGTTCACGTAACTCTGCATATGTTATTTGTGCAATTGGACTTGGATTTGGCACAATTTTTGGATCTGCCATGAGAATACCGGAGACATCGGTCCAGTTTTCATAAAGGTTTGCATTGCATCCTGCTGCCACCAAAGAGCCTGTGATGTCGCTTCCGCCACGGCTCATAATTCTTATTTTTCCGGACGGCAATACACCGTAAAAACCGGGAATCACTAAGCCTTTGGCTTTTGCACTTGAAAGAGCGTTTGCACTCAAATTTTGCAACGCACTCTTAATTGCATTTGCAATTTTTGATGCAATAAAAGTGCCGTCATACTCCATAAAAATGCAATCTGCGGCATCTAAGAAATCATAACCCAAGTATTCTGCCATAAGACGTGCCGTAAAATATTCTCCACGAGATACCAACTCATCAATTGACATATCTTTATTAAGTCTTGCACGCAAAGCATTTAAGTCATCTTCAATCTTGTAAGTCAGACTCAACTCATCCCTGATTTCAATAAAACGCTCACAAATTTTGTCAAAAATATCATCACACGAGACACCGTAAGTCAAATGCGCATGACACAAGTATAGCAAATCTGTAAGCTTATGGTCGTTGGAATTGCGCTTACCAAGCGCAGATACAACGACAATGCGTCTTGAAATATCAGAAAGCACAATATTTTTGACCTTGTTAAATTGCTTGGCACAAGATACGGAGGACCCCCCAAACTTTGCAACTTTTAGCATATATTCACCTCTTTGTGAGCATTTACACAATCTTCACAGCATGCAGCAAAAAACAGCTTTATGCCTTTTTTTCTAAAGAAATTTGCACTTTCATGCATTTTCTTCACCCCAATGTTTTTTACATACAAATAACAAGTATCTTCTTTTTCTACAATAAGTTCAGACTCAGGCAACAAAGATAAAACAACCTCTTTTGCCTCTTTTTCGCATCTTAAAACATAACTATGCTCACATTCTTTTGAGTCATTGAAAACCAAGCCTGTTTTACAAGACGACATAAGCATTTGTTTTTGACCTCTTGAAACAGAAAAAACATCCCTGAGTACAGCTGAGGCAGTTGGATACCTACCGGCACCCTGACCTCCAAATGTCATATATCCCGCGTTTTGTCCGGTATAAAAAGCCAAATTATTGTTAAGAGAAACACAAGCAAAAGAATGATTTTTCTTACACATAACAGGCTCTGCATAAGCATAAAGTTTTCCTTTTTTATCAAGACCTGTTTTGCCAACAAGTCTAATTGTACAATCATGGGATTTTGCAAAAGAAAAATCACAAGCGCAAACATCCTGAATACCTTCAATATTGTAGCCCTCTGTTGGAAGAATATCGTAAGATACCATGCTTATAAGCATAATTTTTCTTAGAGTATCAAGACCAAAAAGATCTGCTGACGGGTCTGATTCTGCATAACCCAAAGACTTAGCTTCTTCCAACGCTTTCTCAAAAGAAAGAGCACGACTGTCCATAGAATCAAGTATGTAATTTGTTGTGCCATTTAAGATTCCACCGGCATTGAGAATAAAGTCTGACTGCCTTGCATAATATAGATTTTGTAAAATTGGAATTGCTCCGCCACAAGAAGCACTGAACAAAAATGAAAGATTTTTACTTAGTGCTTTGTTCATAAGTTCAATACCATGGGAAGCTACCAAAGCCTTGTTTGAAGTAATGATGCTCTTTTTTGCATCTAAACACCGTAAAGCAAACTCAAATGCAGGCTCTGTGCCTCCCATACATTCCACAACAACAGATGATGGGTCTTTCAAAACACTGTCTATAGAATCCACCATCCAGCTTTTTTCTACTTTTCCAGGTCTTACTAAAACAGAACACACTTCATGCTCCGAGGAGGCTTTCAGCATTTCATAAACGCCTTTTCCTACAACGCCATAGCCCAATATTGATATTTTCATCTATCCTCCGGAGACAAACGATAAAATTTTTTGTCCGTATTTCAAAAACACTTGTCTTTTTATTGGGGACAATGTATCATACCACAAGTAAATTGACAACCCATGGGAGAAAAAAAGTGCTTGAAAACTATTTGATTGTTCACAAGAGCATTTTACCTGATTACTTTGAAGCAGTACTCAAAACAAGGCATTTACTTGAAGAAGGAAAAGCTTCAAACGTTATGCAGGCAACCAAAATGGCAGGTATTTCAAGAAGTACCTACTATAAGTATAAAAATTTCATACTTGAACCAACTAAGATATCAGACGGCAGGAAAGCTGTTATCTCTATGTTGCTTTACCATGAGACGGGCCTTTTAAGTGCTGTGTTGTCAAAAATTTCTGAAAATGGCGTAAGTATTCTTAC
>CAVGEF010000142.1:0-3189 GCA_963628205.1 Bacteroidaceae bacterium | reverse complement strand
CTCCCATACTCTTCTCCTCATCTTTCAAAGATCTTTTGAAAGTTCTTTTTTTACTTCTTCTCTTATCCAGTCAATCCAAAAGTCAAATCCTTCTCCTGTTTTTGCAGAAACAAAGAAGATTTTTGCTTTTGGATTTAGTTTTAATATTCTTTCTTTGACTTTTTCTTTTGAAAAATCATCAAAAACACTGAGTGTATCGCACTTGTTTATAAGAACAACATCACTTATTTGAAACATCAGCGGATATTTGAGAGGCTTGTCATCGCCTTCAGGAACCGATAGAATCATGGCATTTTTGGTGCTTCCGGTATCAAATTCAGCAGGGCAAACAAGGTTTCCCACGTTTTCAAGTACTACAAAATCCAAGTCTTGGGTTCCAAATTCTTTAAGTCCCTGTCGTGTCATGTCTGCATCCAAATGACACATGCCTCCTGTATGAATTTGAATTACTCTGGCCCCTGTTTCTTCTATTGCTCTTGCATCAACGACTGAGTCTATATCGGCTTCCATAACGCCAATTTTCATTTCGTCTTTCAAGAGTGAAATTGTGCGTTTAAGTGTTGTTGTCTTTCCGGCGCCCGGAGAAGACATCAAATTCAAGAGAAAAGTTTTCTCTTTTCTTAATTCTTCTCTCAAGCGGTTTGCATCTTTGTCGTTATCTTCAAAAATGCTTCTTTTTACTTCTATAACCTTAAAATCGTCCATGGGGCTCATTTTAACTTATTTCTTAAAATAAGTACACGGGAAATGAACGGGCAGGGAAAGGCAGGGGCTTGACATTTTATCCGAGTTCGGATTATATTTGCTTTGGCGTTTGACAAAAGGCTTTATGCTCAAAGCCATGTCAAGAATGCTTGAGGTCCTTTATGGATGTTTTGGATATTAAAAAAGCATTAAAAGATATAGATTTACGCTTTAGAGAAACCGATGGCACATATCATGAATATGCCAAGTTTTGCAATATGTCTGACTCAGAGCAATGGTTTTTGTACTCGTTGTGGCTCCATGACTCTACTTGTACACAAAAGGAATTTTGTGCCGAGTGGTTCTATAGCCCTCAAACTATAAATTCTTCGCTCAAGGCATTGGAAGCAAAGGGTCTTATAAAGTTGGAGTTTGTTCCAGGAAACAAAAAGAGTAAAAATATTATATTCACAAAAGAGGGCGAAGCAATTTGCAAAAAGTTTATTGACCCGCTCCTTGAAGCCGAAAAAAATGCTTTTTGCGCCTTGGATGATAATGAACAGCGCGAGTTTTTACGTCTTACGAAAAAATACAATGCTCATTTACGTGATGAAATTGGGAAACTTACAAAAATTCAAACAAACCAGTGGTAGGTAACTTCAAGGTATTCTTGAAATTCATACGTTCATACATTTGTCATTTCCAATCAAGCCATTTTTGACACAGCATACACAAAAATTTTGCTGTGCTTACCGGAAAGATTTTGCAAACCCTCCATTTCAAAGGCTTGTTTTGCAAAACTTCCAATAGTGGAAAATTGTTGAGAATTGTGGAAAAAACTGAAAAAACTGGGGAAAATTATGAAAATACAATTATCGGATCACTTTACATATAAGAAATTGCTTCGTTTTACTTTGCCATCAATTGGAATGATGGTTTTTACTTCTATATATTTTGTCGTTGACGGTTTTTTTGTGTCTAATTACACAGGAAAGACATCGTATGCAGCACTCAATTTTATATACCCGTTGGTAATGGTTCTTGGTGCACTTGGAACAATGATTGGAACCGGAGGTTGTGCGCTGGTTGCAAAAACCATAGGCGAGGGGGATAAAGAAAAAGCTCAAGAGCTTTTCTCTATGTTTATTTCCATCACTATTGTTTTTGGTGCAATACTGTCTGTCATTGGATATATCTTTTTGCCAATATTGGCACAAAAAATGGGTGCCAGCGGTGCAATGCTTGGCTATTGCATAGACTACGGGCGTATTGTTATTTGCGGACTTACAGGTCTTATGCTCCAATATGAGTTCCAAAGTTTTTTTGTTGCTGCAGAAAAACCTCAGCTTGGGTTAATTGTAACAATTGCATCCGGAGTTACCAATATGTTGTTTGACTGGCTCTTTGTTGCTGTTTTCAGATGGGGTCTTGAAGGAGCAGCTGTTGCAACTGTCATGAGTGAGTTTGTAGGAGGTTTCTTACCAATATTTTACTTTTTGTCAAAGAAAAATGACAGCTTGCTCAAGTTTACACGTTTTAAGCTAGATTTGGGCTCTATTGCAAAAGCTTTTGGGAACGGCTCGTCAGAATTTTTGTCTACAGTCTCTTCTTCTCTGGTTGGAATGTTATTTAATCACCAGCTATTGGTTTTTGCAGGAGAAAACGGTGTTGCAGCTTACGGGACACTTACATATGTTGTTTTAGTGTTCGTTGGAATTTTTATTGGCTATTCAATAGGAACAGCACCAATTGTGAGTTACAACTATGGAGCCGAAAACAAAAAAGAGCTCAGCTCGCTATTTAAGAAAAGCCTTGTTTTAGTATGTTCTGCTTCTGTTATTATGATGTTGGCAGGTGAGATTTTCTCGCCGGTTTTAACTCAAATATTTGTAGGCTATGACCCTCAATTGGTTAAAATCACCCTTAGAGCATTCTTCTTCTATTCTTTCTCTTTCCTGTTTTCCGGGATTTGCATTTACAGCTCTTCATTTTTTACAGCGCTGAATAACGGAACAATATCGGCTTTGATATCCACTTTGAGAACGCTATTCTTCCAGGTTGTGTTCGTTTTACTTCTTCCAAGAATTTGGGGCTTGGACGGCATTTGGATTTCCATTGTGTTTGCTGAATTCTGCTCTGCTTCTCTTGGTATGTTCTTCATGATAAGCCAAAGAAAGCGCTACGGTTACGGAGAGCAAGTCAAACTTAAGAAGGCATCCTAATAATAAAGCCTAACCCTTAGATTTATAATAAAGTCAATCAAGTTTTTTGCGAAAAGGCCCGCCACGGCACGAATTTTTAATTTTACTAAAATGTATTTTTTTACAAAAAAATGCAGAATTGCCAAAATCGAATTTTGTGAAAATCATAACATTTTAGGTAATTTTTTTTGCATAAATAATGCATATACTTGAATAAAATGCAAATCAAGTGCAAAATCGGTGCAATTATTTTTTGAAAATCTCATTCGTAGGAGGCGGGTTTTTGGTTAGATATGTAATAAAG
>CAVGEF010000141.1:2273-8793 GCA_963628205.1 Bacteroidaceae bacterium | reverse complement strand
ACCTTTTGCATGTAGCTAGTCGAGAGGCCGTATGTATCGAAAAAGTTATTTTCACTTTCAGTAGTGTTGAGGTATTTTTGAATAGTAGAACCGGCATAAACATTTTTTTGGCTAGTTTCTCTACTACTACTGTCAAACGCTCTAGTTTCCAGAACATTCTTGCTTATGAGTAGAGCTGTTCTGCCTTCTTCGTCAACATCAAGTACAAGCCATGTTATTGCTTTACCATCTTTTGTGCCGAGTTCGACAGTTTTTGTATATTTGGTAATCGTAGGTAGCGCATCGTTATTATCATCACATGAGACAACTAGCACTAGAGAAAGCAATACAATCATTAATACAATAAGAGTTTTCTTCATATAATTTATCCTTTGCAAGACAAAAGCCTTACAAAGAAGCAGTATACCCCCTCCCAGTACTTTGTCAACGAGATTGTAATTTGTTACACTATAAAGAGTTAAAGAGTTAACAGCTTGTACAGCCCAAGCGCAGCAACGCAGTATACAGTTCAAGAAACGAGAAGAAAGTTCGAAGTTTATTGGGCTGTAGACAAGAAAGCAAGCGAGGGATAGTACACGCTTGTACAGCCCGAGCACAGCGGCGCAGTATACAGTTCAGGAAACGAGAACCACCGCTTGGGCAATAATGGCAAAGCCGTATCCCACTTCCCCTAACGCACCCTCTGCCGTTTTTGCCTTAACGCCCACATTTGATACGTCTATTTTAAGAAGTGAAGCAAGATTTTCTTTTATGGCATTTTTGTATGGCCCAAGTTTTGGACTTTGCAAAATGATTGTTGTGTCAACATTTACAACATGAAAGCCTTTTGACTCAACCAAAGAAACAACTTTTTCAAGTAAAACAAAAGAGCTTATGTCTTTGTAAGACATATTGGTGTCCGGAAACTGCGTTCCAATATCGTCCAGGCCACAGGCGCCAAGAAGAGCATCACAAAGGGCATGAAGAAGAACATCGCCGTCAGAATGTGCAACGCAACCTTTGGGAGAGTCTATGAGAACACCTCCTATTACAAGGCGCCGGCCTTCTTCAAGTTTGTGTAAATCCCAACCTGTTCCAATTCTCATAAAGTGCTCTCCAAGTCTTCTTTGAATGTGATTTTCTTGTTCTCAAGGCTCCCTTGTACCATTGCAACCTCAAAACCTTGCGCGTGACAGTAGTGTAAAAATAATGAAGAATCATCGGTATAGTGAAAAGAAAAAGAGTGTGCTTTTGCGTGGGCGTCATATATGGGCAAAAATAAAAATGTTTGCGGAGTTTGGATGCAATATGCGCCGGTGCGGTCAATGGTGCCGGAAACAAAACCGTTTGAAATGTTGACAATTGTGTCAGAAATGGGAATCAAAGGGGCAGCTCCACCATGAATGTAAGCCTTTTGCAGGCAGTTTTCAATTATCGTCGTTGTTACATACGGGCGACATCCGTCATGAATAGACACAAGAGAAATCTCCATGCCTTCTTCCTTTTTTTTCATTAGAAATGACAACGCATTAAAGACCGATTCTTGTCGCGTTGCGCCACCTTCTACAAAATAAAACGGCACATTGCTTGAGTTTTCAAGTCCCTTTAGACTTTCAATTGTATCTTTCTTGAATTTTGTATTGTACGTTATGACAACAGCTTCAAGGTTTGGAATTTCAAGAAATGGTTTGACAGCTTTGGTCAAAACGGGAATCCCGTCTATTTCAAAAAATTCTTTTTTTGAGCAAGGAGAGTTTTTAAGACCGGAGTTTTTAAGACTGTTTTCAGAACTGTTTGAGTCCTCAAGGCTATTGAATCTTGAAGAAGTTCCTGCAGCAGTGACGATTACAGCGTGCTTGACACATTTGACATCTTTAACATCATTGCCGGTTTTGACACTGCTATTGCTGTTGAAAGAGCTTGTTGAATTTGGAAAAACACATCCCCCATTGGATGCCATGATTTATTTCTCCAGACAGCTGAATACTGTCTTTTCTATCTCTTTTTGGTCTTTTTCAAGAGAATATGCACACTCATCTATGAGAAGTCTTATTGCATTGTCATACAGCTTGCGTTCTTGAACAGGGAGTTCTTTGACTTTGCTTCTGTGATACAAACCTTGAACGACTTTTGCAATTGAGAAAATAGAACCCTCTTTTATAAGGTCAACATTCATTTGGTATCTTGCTTTCCAGTCTACGGCAACTGGCTCATATTTGGCAGAAATACTATCAAGTGCCTGAAGAGCTATTTCTTTAGAGACAATTGGCCTAACCCCGGAGTCTTCTATCTTGTCTACAGGAATGCTTACAGTCATGTCTGAAATATCTATGTATATTACGTAATAGAGAACAGGAGTATTGCGAACAATTCTCTCTCTTATATCTTTAACGACACCTACTCCCTGCAAGGGATACACAACATGTTCACCTATTTGGAACTTGGTTTTGCTTTCTGCACTCATGGGTTTCATTATATCCCAAATTAAGGCCCTAAACAAGCACAGCATATAGAAAAAATTTGCCTTATACACTATAGTTTGAGCCATGAAAACAACAGAAAGAGCATGTGGTATTTTAATACACCCTACGTCATTTCCATCCCCATACGGCATTGGAGATTTAGGAATAGAATCCAGAAAAATTCTAAGGCTTTTGGCTCAGGCAAATGTTAAACTTTGGCAAATTCTACCACTGGGACCAACAGGTTATGGAGATTCTCCGTATTCATCACGCTCTTGTTTTGCAGGAAACGAATTACTCATAGATATAAGATCTCTTTCTTCTATATTCGATACCCCAAAAATTGAAAACAGTTTGGTAAACAGTGTTGCAAATCTTTGTGAAGAACAAGACTGCACAAGCCGAATAGATTATAATCAAGTGTATGCCACAAAAATGGTCGCACTGAAAAAGATTGCAAGTGCTTTTGCAAAAAAGGATGAACAGGACAGTGACTATATTGCATTTTGCAATGAAAATACATGGTGGCTTGAGGACTACGCTCTTTATCAAGCACTTGTTAACCACTTCAACGATTCCAGGTGGTTCTTATGGCCAAATGACATTAAAAACCGCAAAAAACCGGCAATTTCAAAATGGACAAAAGAGCTTAAAGATGAAATAGATATCTATAAAGTCCTGCAATATTTTTTCTACTGTCAATGGAACTCTCTTCACAAATATGCAAATGATTTGGGAATACAAATAATTGGCGATATTCCAATTTTTGCAGCCGGGGACAGTGTTGATGTTTGGACAAACAAAAGACTCTTTAAGATTGACGCTCAAGGAAACCAAACGGCATTAGCAGGCTGTCCTCCTGATGCATTTTGCCCAACAGGCCAGCTTTGGGGAAATCCTGTTTATAATTGGAAAGAACACGAAAAAGACGATTTTGCATGGTGGAGACGCCGTGTTGAAATGACGCTAAAACTCGTTGACATCCTAAGAATTGACCATTTCAGAGGTTTTGAATCCTACTGGGAAACTTCTGCAGGAGAAGAAACTGCAGTCAACGGCAAATGGATGCCCGGGCCCGGCATGAAATTACTTGGGCACTTCAAAGGCCTTAATATTATTGCTGAAGACTTAGGCTTTATGACAGAGGAAGTACAAAAACTTAGAGAAGATACAGGTTTCCCCGGAATGAAGATTTTTCAATTCGGGTGGGATCTTTCAAGCGGTCATTTTGATACAACAAATGAATATTTGCCACATAACTACGAAAAAAACTGCGTAGCATATACAGGAACTCATGACAATGAAACAGCACGCGGTTGGTATGAACGCCAGGATGAAGCGTACAAAGACATAATTAGGCGTTATTTGCAATGCCCTAATGAAGAAGTTGTATGGCAAATGATTCGCACACTTCTTGCCAGCTCTGCAAAATATGCAATATTTCCAATGCAAGATATAATGGGACTGGATAACAGCGCCCGCATGAACGTGCCGTCCACTGTAGGAATCTCAAACTGGTCATGGAGAATGAACCCGGCACAACTTGAAAACTGGAAACTTGACAGGCTAAGCGAATATATTATGCTATACGGGCGTGCTTAAGCCCCTTTTGGACCACTCCTTTCGTACTCTCACTCTAACAAACACGCTAAGGCTGTAATTAAAAAGGGTTCGCACTCGCGAACCCTTCTATTTTATTTGTAAATAATCAATTACTCGCAAATGAGCATTGTTTTAGGATCAAGGGCAACACCTGTTGGGTGTGGTACTTTCTTGTGGTGGTCTTGAACAACTGTCATAATTACACGACTGCGTTCTTCGTTGTAGTGAAGACCAACAAGAACATCAATGTCATCAAGATAAGAATTAAGGCTTTCAGGAATACCATATTCATTGCATTTATTGTCTCTTTCTGCAGGAGATACACAAAACCAGACTTCAATATTCATATCTTGTGCAAACTTCTTGATTTTTTTGACATCATCACTTGATGCAAGAGTGTACCTGTAGCCGTCGAAGAAAACAGCATCGGCCTTGAAAGAGCCCTGCTCTATTAAAGTCTTAAGACTTGCAAGAATTTTGTCAACGCCAACATTTTCCTGTGAAAAGTTCATCATGACGCGGTTGGTTCTAATGGTTTGGTAGACATCAAAAGCATCGTCAAGGCTCTTGAAATCAGAGATTTCTCTAAAGACTTCTTTGTACCAACCCATTATGTGCTCAACGTTTGCACCAAAAGAAACGTGTATAACATTCTCATTTCTAAGAAGTTTGTCTATTGCAAGGTGTACCATACAGGCTGTCTTTCCAACACCATGACGAGAAGCAATGATGCCAAGATTTCCACGGCCAAGGCCACCGTTTATAGATTCTTCAAAAACTCTTATAGGACTGTTTTTAATCAGTTCTTCAACTTCCATAGTTATCCTCTCTAACAAATATTCAATATTAACGGTTCTTTACCACATTATACTACGAACTGGCTTTATGCGCTCATAAAAGTTCAGTTTTTCTTGGCTTTTTCAGCAGCTTTAGCCTTAAGATCCTCTGCAATATTTGTAGGAACTTTAGCATAACGGCAAACTTCCATGGTAAATTCTGCCTTGCCTTGTGTAATTGAGCGTAAGGCTGTTGAATATCCAAACATCTCTGAAAGAGGGACTTCTGCATCAACTGTACAATTGTTATTGTCTTCAGAAGAACTCACAATCATTCCTCTTCTTTGATTTATTGAACCAAAGATAGAGCCTTGGAACTCAGACGGCCCTTCAACTTCAACTTTCATAATTGGCTCCAAGATTGCAGGCTTTGCCTTGAGGAATGCTTCCTTGAATGCAGCAATAGCAGCAGTTTGGAATGCCATATCAGAGGAGTCTACCGGGTGCCATGCACCATCGTTTATGCAACAACGGACACCAACAATTGGGAATCCAAGCTGTGGACCTTTTTTCATTGCTGTTAAGAAACCCTTTTCACAGGAAGGAATGTACTCTGTAGGAATTACACCACCCTTGATTTCATTGACAAATTCAAATTCTTTCACATCTTCATCGGAATTAGGAGGTGTGAGAATTGGCTCAATATAGCCGGCAACACGTGCAAATTGACCGCTTCCACCGGTTTGTTTCTTGTGCGTGTAGTTAAAGTCGGCACGCTGAGTGATGGCCTCACGGTATGCAACCTCCGGTTTACCAACCTCAACTTCACATTTGTACTCACGTCTCATTCTTTCAACGTAAACATCCAAATGAAGCTCGCCCATGCCCTTTATGATTGTTTGATTGCTTTCAGGGTCAACATAGCACTGGAAAGTAGGATCTTCTTTCATGAAACGGTTTATTGCCTTGCTCATGTTATCCTGACTTTTCTTGTCTTTTGGGAAAATAGCCAAGCTAATTACAGGATTTGGAACATACATAGATGTCATTGCATAGTTTACTTTCCCTCCACAGAAAGTATCACCGCTGGCACAGTCTATTCCAAAGAGAGCTGCAATATCACCGCACTTGACTTCATTGATGTCTTCCATTTCAGATGCATGCATCTTGATAAGTCGTCCAATGCGGAACTTCTTTTTAGTTCTTGTATTGATAAGCTCATCACCCTTTCTTATCTTGCCTTCGTACACTCTTATATAAGTAAGCTGTCCGTACTGACCGTCCTCAAGCTTAAATGCAAGTACTACAGGAGGTTTTGTCTCATTGGCTTCAAGGGTCACTTCTTGTTCATTGTTGTCCAAATCAAGAGCTTTATTTACAACATCTCTTGGCTCTGGCAAATATTTTGTAACAGCATCCAAAAGCGGTTGAATTCCCTTGTTTTTATGGGCAGAGCCAACAAAGACAGGACACATGCTAAGAGAAAGTGTACCTTTTCTTATTGCTGCATCTATCATTTCACAAGAAGGCTCTTCTCCCTCAAGAACCATGTTCATAAGCTCGTCATCAAAATCACTTGCTGCTTCTATGAGCAATTCTCTGCGTTCAAGAGCCTCGTCTGTCATGGACTTTGGAATTTCTTCTTCTCTGAGAATATTGCCGTTAGGACCGTCAAAATAAATAGCTTTCATCCTAATTAGG
>CAVGEF010000141.1:0-2263 GCA_963628205.1 Bacteroidaceae bacterium | reverse complement strand
CACCCTCAAAGTTATCTTCAAGTCCAATTGGAAGTTCCATGAGAACAGCATTAAGATTAAGCTTTTCTCTCATTTGTCTTACAACATTGAGAGGATTTGCTCCTACACGGTCGCATTTGTTTATAAATGCAATACGGGGAACATGATAACGGTCCATTTGCTTGTCAACTGTAATGCTTTGGCTTTGAACTCCGCCTACTGAGCATAAAACCAAAATTGCTCCGTCCAAAACTCTTAAAGACCTTTCAACTTCAATTGTAAAGTCAACGTGTCCCGGAGTATCTATAACATTGATTTCATAGCCTTTCCAGTTAACACTTGTAGCTGCACTTGCTATTGTTATTCCTCTTTCTCTTTCAAGCTCCATGCTGTCCATGGTAGCTCCAACACCGTCTTTTCCATGTACTTCGTGTATTGCGTGAATTCTGTTGCAATAAAAGAGAATTCTTTCACTAAGGGTTGTCTTTCCGGAATCTATATGTGCACTGATTCCAATATTTCTCATTTTTGACAATTCTGTAGCCATTTTCTGTAAATCTTTAACCTCTAAATAAAAACTTTACTAATTTCCACTAAAACGGACAGTAAGCTATCATATTTTCGAAAATTCTTCAATGCCAATTTACTTGCAATTTATTTGCAATTTCAACTTGCAATTTCAATTGCAATTTCAATTGCGCCTTATAGGTTTTTGAAAACACGGCTTTTTCAAACCTTTTTACATGCCTTTTCATTTTTGCTAACTAATTATATTATTGTGGGCACAGGTGGAACAACAATGGATATTGATGTAAAAAACCTTCACCCGCTAGAAGTGAAGTTGCTCAGACATGTAAATCTTGGAGAAGATATTACAGCAGACAAAATCATTGAAGAATTAGGCTATAAGATAGGCCAATGCAACCAGGCATTCAGTTGGCTATGCGCAAAAGGTATTCTTCAGGAAACCAGCAGAAAAACCGTAGTTCTTTATGAACTTACAGACCTTGGAAAAGAGCAGGCTCAAAACGGCACTCCTGCACAAAGAATTTTTAATCTTTTGTCAAAAGGTGAAGCTTTGGGACTTCCTGAGATTGCTCAAAAACTTAATTTGGAAAAAAGCGATATTGGCTCTGCATACGGTCAGCTTTCAAAAGCCGGAACCTGTGCAATGAATGAGCAAAACAAAGCATATATAAAAGACAGCACTTTACCGCAGGATGTAGTTGAAACAGAATCTCTCCTTAAGCGTGGTCTTGACGGTCTTGTTGATGAGGCTTCTCTTAGTGACAGAGAAAAGTCTCTTATGTCAAAGATTGCAAAAAAACGCGGTGCTGTTGGGAGTCCATACAAAACAGTTGAAAGAGAAGAAGTTGTATACCATCTTACTTCTTTGGGCCAGGAAGCAAAAAAGGCTGTTATAGAGGCAAATATAACAGGAGAAGAAATTGGCGTTTTAACTGCTCAAATCATAGCAAGCGGTTCATGGAAGAATGCTACATTCAGGCCATACGGCTTGGATGCTCCCGTATCAAGACTCATTTGCGGTCGTCATAACCCGTACGGCAATTACATTCAATGGGTAAAAGACAAACTCACTTCTCTTGGTTTTGAAGAATTTGACGGGCCTCTTGTTGAAAACGAATTTTGGAACGGAGATGCTTTGTTCATGCCTCAATTCCATAGCGCACGCGATATTCACGATGTCTACTATGTAAAAGAACCCAAACATTGTAGAGAAATTGAAGAACCATGGCTTACAAATATTGCAAACGCACATGAAAATGGCGGGGCCACAGGCTCCCGTGGATGGCAGTATAAGTTTGACCACGAATTTACACGCCGTCAGGTATTAAGAAGCCAGGGAACAGTGTTATCGGCCCATCAGCTTACAAAAGCCAAGGTTCCGGGTAAATATTTTGGTGTCGTGCGTTGTTTCAGGTTTGACGAGGTTGATGCCACCCATGGTGCAGACTTCTTCCAGACAGAAGGAATTGTCATTGGGAAAGAAGCCAATCTGAGGGATTTGCTTGGCCTTTTGAAGATGTTTGCAACTGAGATTGCAGGTGCAACTGATTTCAAGTACGTTCCGGGCTACTTCCCGTTCACAGAGCCTTCCATTGAAATTCACATCAAGCATCCTGTGTTGGGATGGTTTGAGCTTGGCGGTTCCGGAATATTCAGACCTGAGGTTACGAAGTCTCTTGGCATTGATGAGCCGGTTCTTGCATGGGGTCTTGGAATTGACCGCATGGCAATGATGCATCTTGGAATTAACGATATA
>CAVGEF010000140.1:0-7568 GCA_963628205.1 Bacteroidaceae bacterium | reverse complement strand
GTGCTAAAGTGCGCCAATGTGCAACAGCAGCTCTTACAGTAAAAGAATATGAAAGAGCCCTTGACGGGCTTTCCAATTGACCTAATCAGACCTAAATAGTAACATTTCGCATAACATTGCACTGGAGATAATGAGGATGAAAGTACTTGTTTTGGGATCAGGAGCAAAAGACCATGCCATTGCATGGTGGTTTTCAAAAAGTAGGCTCATAGAGGGACTTTATGTTGCACCAAGCAACCCCGGAACAGAGGGTTTTGCTATAAACCTTCCAAATGTTGACCCTTCCAATAAAGAACAAGTACTCAAAGCTTGTAAAGAAAACGGCATTGATTTTGTGTTCATAGGCACAGAAAAACCATTGTTTACAGGCGTCATAGACCATCTTAACAAAAACGGGATATCTACATTTGGTGCGCCGGGATATGCACTAAAGCTCGAAGGCGACAGGAAATTTGCCCGTGAATTTGCCAAACGCCACAACATTCCGGTACCGGATTATCAGGTATTTGAGAATGAAAAAGAAATATCGGCCTTCCTTAGCAAGCATTCAGGAAAGATTTTTACAATCAAGTCAAACGAGCTGTCCCCGTCAAGAATGATGATTCATTCCAATGAACCTGAAGTTTTGCTTTCTTATGCCAAAGAGCTTTTTCAAAAAGGCCCCGTTGTCATGGAAGACAGAATTACAGGATTGCCTGTAACTGCATCAATTTTGGTCGATAATGAGGGCTATTACGTGTTGCCGTTGTGCTCTGAATATACAAAGCGCGAACATACGGACAAGGGCATTGGTATTCCTACCGGTGGCATGGGCGCTGTGTGTCCGGTTGCAATTGGAAAAGATACAATAGATCTCATTTCAAAAAAAATCATTCATCCTACATTCAAGGCCCTCAAGGAAGAAAATCTTTATTATAAAGGTGTTTTGACTTTCTCAATTATTATCTCAGACAAAGGGCCATACCTTGTAGACTACCACGTTCGTCTTAACGACCCGGCAACACAGGCAATGGTTCCTCTTATGAGAAATGACCTTGCAGAGCTTATGATTGCCATGCAGGAAAACACATTGAAGAAAGTTGAGCCCAAAACAACCGGCCAAAGCTCCGTATGTGTCGTTATTGCTTCCGAGGGATATCCAAACAGCACAAAAATCGACGAAAAACTTGCACCTGTCAATCCAAAAGATCTTGGCAATTACATTGACGACGGAGTCTTTGTTTTCTTTGGCGCCGTCTCTAAAAAGGCCAATGGTAATATTTACACAACAGGTGGAAGGGCTGCTACATTAGTTGGAGTTGGCAATAACATCATTGAGGCAAATTCAAAGGCCTATGGCGCAATAGGTGCCGTACAATTTGACGGTTCATGGTACAGAGAAGACATTGGTAACAAGTTCTTCGAAAGCGCCATTGAAAGTGGGAATTGAAAAACAGTACGTCTCAGACATGGAGCATGGGAGAAAAGAAAGTTCAAAAGCAAAGGCCAAGAAACTGGCAAGTATTTTCAATGTATCTGTTTGAAGGTTCATCTGAAACCATTTTCTTATAAATCAAACGAATTTTTCTCCCATTACCCATTATTTTTCCCCATTAGCATTTTGAATGAATTAGCTTATTGCAAGTCCTATATATGCTACTTCACAACGCTGATAGAACCAGTTTGTGGTTGATACTCTACCGTTGTGATAACCAAGTTCAATTCTTATGCTTCTGCTGTTGAGAAATTCTCCTAGTTCAACACCGCCGGATACGCTAAATTCCCATTCCCAAGGATTGCTGGGGCTGTAAGCATTTGGCATGTGCTTTGTTTGTCCGTCTTGGTGAAACTGCACATCCATAGATATGAAAGCCGCAACATCTTTACAAATGTCAAAGGAAAATTCAGTTCCTATATGTGCACGAAGCGCATTGTATCCGGTTCCGGTTTTGAGCTCTATTTCTTTTTGAATTTGTTCTTCTGTAAAACCTTCACTGGCGCCACCAACATATTCAATAAGAGAAATGCCGTCTTGAGTATTGTGTCCTGTTGGAGTACTTGAGAAAGGTCTTAGCCAAACATTCTTAAAAGGCCACTCAAGCTCTCCATAAAATCTAAGCCCAAAAGGCAAATCTACAGAAGCACCTATTATCCAGGAATTATCTCTTACATACTCTACCAAATTGTGTATGTAGTATTCCTTTCCGTCTTCTTTTCCGTCAAAGTTTGCATTGATTTTCCGGCTATCATTGAAATCTACCCCATTGCGGGAATAAAAATTATCAAGGATTTCATCGCCGTAATGGCCGGAAAAATGGTGCATTCCTCCTCTTAAGGTAACAACATCACCTACTCTTACACTTGCACCTACCATCCAAGTTCCATCAAACCCAAGGCTTGCGCTTGAACTGTACAGCATAAAAAGTGTATTCAAAGCTCCGCCAAGTGTCAGTTCAGCATCAATTGAAGGAAATTTTTCGCTATCAAACCTAATACGAGCCAATGCTACTGCAACGCCAAGTCTCATGTCCAAATAGGTATTGTACGTATCAGATTCCAAATCAAAGCGGTCATCAACAGGAAGCATAATGTAGTCTGTTTTTTTAGACGAAGTTTCGGAACCGGAGGAGCTGTCCACAATTTCAACTGCAGCTTTAATTTTTGTAGGTCTTTCATCAAGATTTAAGGCTTTTTGTGCATGTATTCTGGAAACAAAAGAATACGGGTCTGCAAAAGGTTCCTTAAATAAAGGGCCTGAATCAGGAACAAGTTCAAATGTAAAATCTCCTGCAAAACAAAAACTTATGCAAACAACAAAAGAAAGTAATAATAGAGCAATTTTCTTCATATGCATGGTACTCTGTAAGAGGTCTATAGACAGCTTAGTTCACGCCAATGCCAAGTGTGACGCTGGACATGCGTTGATAGAACCATTGTGTAGCAGGAACTCTGCCATTATGGTAATAAGCTTCAATTCTAACGGTTCTGCCATCAGCTAAGAAATTACCAAGTTCAAGACCTCCGCCAACAGTTACTTCAACCTCCCAAGGATTAGACTGGCTGTAACCTGCTATCTTATGCAAAGTTTGCCCATCTTGATGGAATTGAACATCTCCTGCTGCAAAAACAGCACCAAAACCAACATTAAGTCTCCATTCTAATCCTGCATGAATTCTCCAAGCCTTGTACGCTCCATTTGAAGTTCTCTTCAAAGCCTGGTCTTCGTCTAGTTGATTTTGCGGAACATGCTCTCCATCTACAGCATCTCCACCTATACGGTCTATAAGAGTACTATGATTTTCATCTGTCGCCACTGGATTGTCGTAGTCAGCCGGGCAATGTACAAAAGGACGTAGCCAGCTTGGGTTCATTGGAAGCTCAGCTTCTCCATAGACTCTAAAGCCCCATGGTAAATCTGCAGAAAGGCCTGCAATCCACGAATTATCTCTTACATATTCAACAAGACCATTGAGATAGTATGTTTTTCCGTCTTGAGCATCACTGGGATGAGTTTTTGCATAGTTGAATAAAGAACCGCCATTATAAGTGTCTGTTGCATCTACTTCATTGTAAGTGTAAAACTTTTCAAGCAGTTCATCTCCATAGTGACCGGAAAAATGATGCAGTCCAAAGCGCAGGCTCACACAGTTTGCAACTCTAAGACTTGCGCCGGCAAAATAAGAACCGTCAAAATCCAATGTGTCATTTTTACCAAACATATTGAATATTGTATTTATGTAGCCTGCCAAATTAATCTCAAAATCAAGAGCAGGAAACCAGCTCTCTGAGTCATAACTAAAACGTAAAAGCCCCAAAGAAATTGCAGTTTTCATGTTTATATAGGTGTTGTTTCCTACTTCAAGCGGTGTATCGTCGTACGGTAAAAAATCGTAGAAAGCTCTATCATTCGTAGGATTTGAGCTATCGTGCTCTACAATAATTGCATAAACTTTGTTTGGCCTTTGGTTTTCATCCAGTGATTTCAAAACGTGTAAATGTGATGAAAACGAATAAGGGTCAGCAACAGGCTCTCTAAAAAGAGGAACCTGAGGCATGGGGTCAAAGGAAAATGTTCCTGCGAACGCAGAACTTATACCCCCTATCACTACAACTGCAACTGCAACGACTAAAATCAAGATTTTTTTCACTTCACTTCCCTTCCTTTTATGTTTTCTACTTACAAACTCCGATTTCAGGTTCATTGGAAACCGTAGATCCTAGAGATTTGTAAGAGTTGTTTCTTTGTTATAATCAAATTCCAGATTTGGATTTTTTCTTAATTCAAAACAATACTGCCTTATTCTGGCAGCCCATTGCTCATTGGAAACAGAGTCATCCAGTTTGGCAGGGTCTATTACACTGCCCACAGTAAGTTTGAGCGTTTGACCTCTTAATTTGAACATTTCATCTACAAGAAAAAGACTTTCTATTGATGCTTTGATATGAAACAAACGTCTCAAACGAGTCCATCTATGCACGCGGGGGCTCAACTGCCCATGGGTACAGAATACAACTATTGGCATATTGTTTTTCTTTGCAATTTTTATGAACGAAGGCTTCCATTCATAATCAAAAACTTCTCCGTTACTTAACATTCTTGAGCAGTAACCTGCAGGATAAATTAAAATAGATGTTCTTTGGTTAACGGCATTAAGCAATGTGCGCACTTCTTTTTTGTTGTAAACACAGCTTTTGCCCAGTGGTCTTATAAATTTAAGATATGCTTGTGCAACGAGACGGCAATCAGGAAAAATGCTGTGCAAATAGTCAAAAAGAACCATTGCCTCAGGACCCCCATACGGGTGGTTAGATACAAATAGAACCTTTTGGCCTTGCAATGCTTCAACAGCTTTTTGGCCCTTTCCGTCATAAGAAGAACCAATATTCAAGAATTTGACAACATTATCCAAAAATTCTTGGGGCTCATCTTTGTCATGGGCTTCAAAGAAGTCGTTAACTTCTTTTATATGAAGGATTTTTTCAAATTTTCTATACATGAACTTTGGGATAAGTTTTCCCAAAGCAGGACTTATTTGGTCCGCTAGGGCCTTTATGTTAATAGGGACAAATTTTTCCTCATGGGGGGGGGTACTACCGTTTCTTTCTTTCTTTTCTTCTTCCCTTTCTTCTTCAAGTCCTTCCATTGTTTTTTCCCTTGCGTTGTTTGTCCCTTTGTCATAAGCAACCGGTAATTAGTATACACCAGTAACTTTTGCTGTCAATTTGCTTTTTTTCTTCATCTTTTGTATTTTTTGAGAGTTTGAAAAAACACGGCAATTGCTAAATTCCCAAAGGGCTTCAAAACGGGAACTTAGAAAAAAATTTCAAGTTCTCTCCAAAATTGTGAGAACTCATTTCTTTTTCCAAGACAAAATAAAGTTCAACTCATAATCTTTTTTAGCAGAAAACATGTGTTCCTTAAGAGTGTAAGGGCCACAGCTGCCGGTTCCAATGCCTTGCTGAAAAGCAGAAAGCGTAACATAAGTGCCTGTTCTGACTTCGTCACTGTGATGTTTCATTGTAGTAAGCTCTAAGTCAGAATAAGGCTTTATTCCAAAATTAAACGGCTCTTTTACAGCATCAAAACGCAAGATTAGGTTATCGTTTTCAAGCTCTACCCATCTTGTATCACAGCGGTTTCCACTCTCTTGAGGTTTTATGTTAGGCTCTGTCATATCCAAAACATGAGAAGAACACTCCTTGATTGGACTCTGTTCTTTCATATCTATGTAAGACTCTTTCTCTCTGCCAAACCAAGACACATCATCAAAAGAAAAATCCAACTTAAAGGTTTTTCCAAATCTTGGAATAAAGCCTTTGGCTCTTACAGGATGAAGTACAAAGCATATGCTCACAGCGCCATCAAAACCATCATGAGGGGCACATCTTGTATAAGTATCTACACACAAAAACCTGTTCCCGCAAGCTGTAATATTAGACATTACAACTCCGTTTCCGTTCTCAAGGCACTTTGTTTCAAAAACTTCTTCTCTTTGGCTATACCACTTTTTCATAGGATTGGGCCTGAATAGAGGTTTATCGTTGTCAGTTGCAGCTCTAAATAGAATTGTTGACGGCTCGCCAGCAAGAATCTTTACAATCTCCAAAGCATTTTTATCGCCCATCGTATTAGCAATAAATTGAGAGCCGGTAGCATCCCTTGTAAGTGGCACAACTTGCGGTAACTTGGTTTTTCCAAGTTCTATTTGGTCAATACCAACTTCAATACCATCTTTATTGTAGGTTCTGAACTCTGCAAGGCTATTTGAAATTATGCTATTGGAAAGGCCGGCCTTTGATATGCAATAAGAAGAAAAATCAACAACAGTCTTTTGAAGTGGAGCTACATTGGGAACATAATCAAAAGCCGGTAAATCTCCCAATTTTACTACAATCTTAAAAGAGCTTGCCTCTGTAAATCCTGTTGTATTGAAAATCTCAAACTCAAGACCTTTTACCCAAGAAACCCTAATTGGCCTGTAGGCATGACGTACAATCCAAGCTCCTGTGGAAGGCGTTCTATTGGGATAAAAAATACCATCGACACAAAAATTACCATCATGAATCCACTCCCCGTGATCCCCTCCATATGTATAACTGCCATCTTCATGTAAAACAGCATGGTCAAACATTTCCCATACGCACCCGCCCATAAGGCTTTCATGACTATAAATTTCTTTCCAATACCCTTCTATGTTCCCGGGGCCAACTCCCATTGCATGTGCATATTCACAAAGAAAATAAGGCCTGTCGTTAAATTTTGGTACTTTACTTGTACCATCGCCGGCAGCCTTAACAGCAGAGACAGAAGGATACATTTGACTTGCTACATCATAAGCTTTTCTTTTGGAATGGACAGCGCTCTCGTAATGAACAGGAATCTTTGTAACTGACTTAAAATACTCATACATGGCATAAGTATTGCATCCATCACCACTCTCATTGCCCAAGCTCCACATTACAACAGGCGTTGCCAAAAACTTATCTCTGTTAAAATGCCTCACAGCTCTATCAAGATATCTTGCCTTCCACTTTGGATTATTGGAAAGCCAATTCATTGACGGTGGCAGTTTTTGTACATACACGCCATGTGTCTCCAAATCAACCTCGTCAATAATGTAAAGACCATACTCGGCTGCAAGCTCCAAAAGCAACGGGTCCGGTGCATAATGCGAAGTTCTTATTGTGTCTATGTTAAACTCTTTGCACAACTTCAAATCCCTCTCGATTTCTGAAAGAGTCATGCAATAGCCGTTTTTTGGATTAGTATCATGGTGATTTACACCTTTTAACTTGATAGCTTTACCATTTACAAGAAAAACTCGCCCATGTATACAAATGTCCTTAAATCCTACTCGTTGATAGATACACTCATCTTTTGTTTCAATGAACACATCATAAAGATTAGGATTTTCAGCATTCCACTCATTGACTTTCAAGTCTTTGAAATCAAATACAAGAGTATTGTCAAAAACAGCATTCAGCTCTTTTTTACCTGCATCTACTGCACTTTTGTTTACACTTGAAGCCTTTTGGATAGAAAGCCCGTAGCCTTCAAGGCTAACAATCACATCCAAAGAGCCTTTAGT
>CAVGEF010000139.1:0-2660 GCA_963628205.1 Bacteroidaceae bacterium | reverse complement strand
TGTTGTTATCTAAAAGAATTTCATCTCTTTGTGAGTATATGAAGTTTCTTTGCTAACTCACAACACCATCATATTCCAAAAGATGTTTTCTAATATCAAAGTTTCTTTCTTCAACACGTTTTTGAGCCGTTTCAATCATTTTGCTTACAAGTGAATGTTCAACAGGTTCTCCTGTATTCATTCCAAGCCTGCCAATGATTGATTTGATGTTGTCTTTTGCATACATCCTGAGAAGTGTGTCATCAAAACTTACAAAAAAACGGGAAACTCCGGGATCTCCCTGTCTTCCGCTTCTTCCTCTGAGCTGGTTGTCAATACGTCTTGATTCATGGCGCTCTGTACCCAAAATGTATAAACCGCCCAAAGACTTCACTTCTTCATAATTAGCAAGCCATTGTGCATGTGTTTTTTCTTTTGCAGCCTTAAATTCTTCTGCTGTTGCCTCTGTTTTGCATATTTTGCGGGCAAGAGCATCAGGAGAACCTCCAAGTTTGATATCGGTTCCACGGCCAGCCATGTTCGTTGCAACAGTTACAGCTCCCTTTGCTCCTGCATTTTCAATAATTAGAGCTTCCCGTGCATGGTTTTTGGCATTAAGCACTTCATGAGGGATTCCCATACGCCTGAGAAGTCCGGAGATAAGTTCTGACTTCTCAATTGATACAGTTCCAACCAAGATAGGTTGTCCTGTTTCATGTACGCGTTGAATTTCTTTACAAATAGCCTGATACTTAAACTGTTCAGAAAGAAAAACAAGGTCATCTTTGTCTTCACGCTTAACAGGAACATGAGTAGGAATGACAACAACATCAAGGTCATATATTGATGCAAATTCAGGAGCTTCAGTGTCTGCAGTACCGGTCATGCCGGAAATCTTGTCATACATTCTGAAGAAGTTTTGGAAAGTAACAGTTGCAAGAGTTTTATTTTTACCGTAGACCTTTATGTGTTCTTTGGCTTCAATTGCCTGGTGTAGGCCGTTGTTATAACGTCTTCCGTAGAGAATTCTTCCCGTAAATTCATCTACTATTTGAATTTGATTGTCTTGAACAACGTAATCGGTATCTCTGTGATACAAGTGTTTTGCAACCATTGCTTGAGTAACATAGTGTATGTATTCAAAATTCTCATCATCGTACAAAGAGCCTTCAATTATTCCCAAGCGTTGAAGCAACTCTTCCATGTGAACCATACCTTGCTTTGTAAAACTTACACGGCGATTTTTTTCGTCAAGCATGTAATCACCATTGGGCTCAAGCATTGCACCGTCTTCAAATCTGGCAAAGGCCGATATCTCAGGGTATTCACCGGTCTGGGGGTCTTTTTCACATTCTTTGAAATAAGAGATGACTTTTTCTGCATTAATAGCCTGTTTTGTATCGTCATCAGCAGGGCCTGAAATGATAAGAGGAGTTCTTGCTTCATCTATGAGAATTGAGTCTATTTCATCAATGATACAAAAGTGATGTTTTGGTTGAATTTTGTCTTGATAACGTGTTTTCATATTATCACGCAAATAATCAAAACCAAACTCGTTGTTTGTTCCATAAGTGACATCGCATTTATATGACTGCTGTCTTCTGCTGTTGTCCATGTTAGAAACAATTACACCAACAGATAAGCCTAAAAAGTTAAATATTGGACTCATCCAAGCAGCGTCTCTTTGAGCTAAATAGTCGTTGACTGTTACAATGTGGACACCTTTACCTTCCAATGCATTTAGATAAGCGGCAGGAACACTTGTGAGAGTTTTACCTTCACCGGTTTTCATTTCAAGAATTTTTCCTTGATGAAGAACAACAGCTCCCATTATTTGAACATCATAATGTCGCTCTCCAAGAGTTCTAAAAGAAGCTTCACGGGCCAAAGCAAAAGCTTGAGGAAGAAGATCTTCTAATGTTTCTCCTCCGGCAATACGGTCTTTGAACAATTGAGTTTGTTTTGGAAAATCTTCATCTTTAAGAGATTTTGCCCAAATTTCATATGAATTAACCTTATCTACTATAGGATTTAAGGCCTTTATGTCTTTATCCTTTTTTGAACCAAATAATTTTGCTAAAAAACTTGCCATAAGAACAGTATAATCAAAAAAACAACAACTGGAAAGATTGTTGCAATGTTGTTGTAAGATTGGCGATGATTTCTTATACTAGTTTGTGAAAAACGCTCTAATATAGTGGACAAAACAATGGGTGAGTATCTTAAAACTATAGACTATGTTATTTTTGTTCTTGTGATGATTGGCGGCATCTGGGGAGCCTTAAAAGGCTTTATTGATGAAGTCTCATCAAAATTTGGCTATGTGCTTGGATTTGTACTGGCAGCAATGTTCACTAGAACTCTCGCAAGTAAGCTTATTGAACAGTTTGAACTTCCTTTGTGGTTTGCATCTTTTCTATGTTATTTTCTTATATTCATGGTGGGGTACTCTGTTCTAAAAGGCGTTGGTTCTGCTTTAGACGGCATATTCGAAAGTGCCAATATATCTATCATTGATAATATTTTGGGTTTTGTCCTTGGTGTTATAGAAAGCATTTTGATAATTGGAATACTGGAAATGCTCATGAATTATCAAACCTTGTTTGATTTTGGAACTGTGTTTACAGAAAGTTTTTTCTCTTCCAGATTAATAGAGCCTCTTGTTAATTGGTGCTTATCCG
>CAVGEF010000138.1:8825-9287 GCA_963628205.1 Bacteroidaceae bacterium | reverse complement strand
TTGCGCGCACGTGCAGTGCAACGGGAAGTTCTCTTCATCTTGTGCACCCTCTTGGGTTTTCTTTAGATGAAAAACACCTGCGCCGTGCAGGGTTGGACTACTGGGACGGTCTTGATATTCACCAATACAAAGACGATGCTGCTTTTTTTGCATATTTTGAAAGTAAGAAAACACAAGATACAAGTATAAGTATTTATTTTTTATCACAAAAGGGCGGCCATTCTTTGTGGGAGATAAATTTTTGCAATTCAAAGCCTTGCAGTGCAAAGCCTTGCAGTGCAAGGCCATGTTCTCCCGGGAGCCAAGAACCACAAGAACCAAATGAAATTTGGCTTGTTTTTGGACGTGAAAGCCGGGGTCTTGATGAAAAAATACTTTTGGAAAATAAAGATAAATGCATACGCATTCCAATGATAGAAGGTAAACGCTCTCTGAATCTTTCAAATGCTGTTGCTGTAACAG
>CAVGEF010000138.1:0-8815 GCA_963628205.1 Bacteroidaceae bacterium | reverse complement strand
AGGTAATATCAGAGAAGAAGTACTTGCAATCCGACAGCTTGCATATGAAGCAATGTTTGAATGTATTACTACTCTTACTCCAATGTGGAACTGTGGCTCATTTTCGCAAGAAACTCTAAGAAAAGCATACGACTGCCTGCTTTTAGACCATCCTGAACTATTTTGGAGCGACAGTTTTACCTATGTCACAAGCTATGTTGATAATACTGTCTCTGCCCGCTATGTAGAGTTTGAATATACAATGACACGTAGCCAAATAGAAAAAGCAAATAAAGAGCTTGAAAGTGCTCTCTATGCTTTGGTTGAAGAAATAGAAGCAGCTGAACCTTCATACGAGACTGTTCGTAAAGTGTATGCATGGATGGTGAAAAACTGTACTTATGACAAAACCAATATGGACCAAACTCTTTATTCTGTTATGGTTCAAAAAAGTGGCGTGTGTGCCTCTTTTTCAAAAGCGTTTGAGTTTATAATGCAATGTTTGGGCATTCCTTGTACTTGCATAAACGGCAAGCTCAAAACAGGGACTGGACTGTTGATAAATTCAAGTACTATTGGCCATGAATGGAATTTAGTATTCATAGACAATACATGGACACATGTAGATATCACCAGTGCTGTCTCTCTTTCTGAAAAAGGTGTTGATTATAGCTTTTTCTGCTGCACGACAGAAGAAATTCTTAAAACACACACAATAGAGAATGCAGTTGAAATTCCCGTATGTGATGATACTTCTTTAGACGTATTTTCTTATTATAATCTTTATGTCAATGAGTACAGTAAAGCTAATGTGCTAAAGGCTTTTTACAACTCTTTGGCTCTTGAAATGGTACCTCAAGTCAGGTTTTCAAATTACAGAGCCTTCTTGGAAGCCAAAGAAGATCTCATAAATAAAGCCGGTCTTTTTGAGGTGGTAGAGAGTCTTACTTCTACAAAATATGAGAGCTTGGATTATTATCTTGATGAGAACACGCTTTCCATTGAACTTGGGGGTATTGGTCTTTGATGATGGTGGGCGCATTGGTGCAAGAATTTGCGTTAGTGTAAAAATTGTGCCGGTGTAAAAATCTAAAGCGTGTTATAGAGTGAAAGTTTGCCATAGAGTTGAAACCAATATTGCATTTGGTTTATTATTCTGTCAAACGGCCGGGGTTAAACCTGCCTAGAGGTGCTATAACCAGAGGTGCTAGAATGATAGACTACAAAGAACTCAAAACAAGACGTGATGAAATTGCCGCAAACATCAAAAACCGTAATATGAAGGTTGATGTTGATGAAGTGATTGCTCTGCAAGATAAAAGAGCTGTTCTTATGCATGACGCAGAGCTTCTTAGGGCTTCACGAAATGACAATGCAATGAAAATGAAAGGCAAACTTGAACCGGAAGTTCGCCAAAAGCTCATTGATGAGGGTAGGTCAATCAAGGAAAAAATTGCTTCTGTTGAAAGCGAGCTTGAGGAAGTTGAAAAAAATTATAACAGTCTTCTTCGTCAAATTCCTAACTATGCACATCCAAAGGCTCCTATTGGAAAAGAAGACAAAGACAATACAGCTGTCAAATATGTTGGCAAGCCACCGGTATTCAATTTCAAGCCTTTGGACCATGTACAATTGGGTGAAAAGCTGGATCTTATAGACTTTGATACAGCAACACGTGTCAGCGGGCCAAAGTTTTATTATCTCAAAAACGAAGCCGTATTATTGCAAATGGCCCTTGAAAATTATGCTATGAACATTGTTTTGAGCCATGGTTTTACTCCAATGATAACTCCAGATGTCGCCAAAGAGGAAATCCTTGAAGGTATTGGTTTCAATCCACGAGGTGCTGAAAGCAACATTTACACAGTAGAGGGTACCGGTACAGCTTTGGTTGGAACCGCAGAGATTACTCTTGGCGGTTATTACAGTGGCATGACACTTGCAAAAGAGGCTTTGCCAATAAAAATGACCGGTCTTTCTCATTGTTTCAGAAGAGAAGCCGGAGCTGCAGGACAGTATTCAAAAGGCTTGTACAGAGTTCACCAGTTCTCAAAACTTGAAATGTTTGTTGTATGTCTTCCTGAGGACTCTGATGCCATGCATGACTTGCTTCTTTCAATAGAAGAAGAAATCTTCAGTGGACTTGGACTTGCATACAGAGTTGTTGATACTTGTACCGGAGATTTGGGAGCCCCTGCTTACAGAAAATTTGACATAGAAGCCTGGATGCCCGGAAGAGGTGATGCCGGCGAGTATGGAGAGGTTACTTCTACATCCAACTGTACGGATTACCAGTCCAGAAATCTCAATGTAAAATACAAGGACGATGACGGCAAATCCAAATATGTTCACATGTTAAACGGAACAGCTGTGGCTCTTTCACGTGCATTGGTTGCTGTGCTTGAAAATTATCAAAGAGAAGATGGCAGCATAAAAATCCCTGATGCACTTGTCCCTTACATGGGTGGCAGAACTCAAATTAAAAGATAATTGTTTGAGGCTCTTGCAAAATGAGCTTTGTGAGAGGTTTTTGCAAAAACCTCGTGAAGATTAGATTTGAATGAGTGCAACATGAATTATTGTTGTGAAAGAGAGGATTTTGTGGATATTTCAGCACTTACAACCGATTTCTACGAACTCACCATGATGCAGGGCTACTACTTGACCAAAGAAAACCCTCAAGTCGTGTTTGATATGTTTTATAGAGGAAATCCCTTCGATGGGGGGTACGCCATATTTGCAGGACTTGGTGACTTGTTACCTCAGCTTGAGAGCCTGAATTTCAGCAAGACCGATATCGCTTATCTTAAATCACTGGGGATGTTCGACGAAGGTTTTCTTAAGTATTTATCAACCTACAAATTCCACGGTGATATATATGCAATAAAAGAAGGAACTGTTGTGTTCCCTGGCGAGCCACTTGTTCGCATTCACACTTCTCTTATGGACGCACAGCTCATAGAAGGACTTTTACTGAATACGATTAATTTCCAAACATTAATTGCCACAAAAGCAATGCGAGTATGCAGCGCTGCAAGAGGTGGTGTTGTCATGGAGTTTGGACTCAGGCGCGCACAAGGCATAGATGGCGCATTAAGTGCCAGCCGTGCAGCATTCGTAGGTGGCGCAGCACTTACCAGTAATACCATTGCGGGCAAGGTTTTTGGCATCCCGGTAGGCGGAACAATGGCCCACAGCTGGATTATGGCATATGACAATGAGCTTGAAGCTTTCAGAGAGTTTGCCCGCATATATCCTAACAACTGCGTACTGCTCATTGATACTTATGACACACTGGGCAGCGGTATAGAAAATGCCATAACAGTTGGACTTGAGCAAAAAGCCAAAGGCCTTAAAATAGGCGTTAGAATTGATTCGGGCGACCTCTCTTACCTTGCAAGAGAAGTTAGACAACGTCTTGATGACGCAGGATTGCAAGATGCCACAATATGTGTTTCCAACGATTTGACAGAGCAAATTATCAGCACTCTTGTGAGTGATAACGTTCCAATTAACTCTTGGGGTGTTGGCACGAACTTGGTCACAGGCGGTACTCAAAGCGCACTTGGCGGCGTGTACAAACTTAGCGCAAAAATGCAAAGTGACGGCACATTTGAACCCACCATGAAAATCAGTAACTCTTACAAAAAGACAACCAACCCCGGTATCAAACAAGTCTACCGTTTTTACGATGCCAATGGCCTTGCAATAGCAGACCTTATTACTTTGGATGATGAAGAAATTGAGCCCGGGCTCGATATCATGTTCTATCACCCTTTCAGTGATGCCGATTTCTTTATGCTAAAGGCCAATAACTACATATCATGTGAAAAATTACTTGTTAAGGTCATGGAAAACGGGAACATGGTCAATCCAAAGCTTTCGCTCAAAGAAATTCAGGCTTTTGCCAAAGAAAATTTCTCTAAGTTCCACAAAAGCTACAAGCGCTTTATAAATCCTCATATTTACAAAGTGTCATTGTCAAAAAAACTCAAAGACTTAAAGCACGATTTGGTTCTCAAAGCCAAAGGCCTCTAAGGTATAACAGAGCATAGCGGGACCGCCTCGCTGCAAACGCTCAACGTTTCGCGTTTGACTATCGCTCGTATCGAGCTTCTAATTCGCCCATTGACAAAAAAAGACCCACAGCTAAAACTGTGAGCCTTTTTTTCGGGGCGAGAGGACTCGTCCTTGCGGTGCCCCGGTTGGTCACCTGCGGACCGCCTCGCTGCAAACGCTCAACGTTTCGCGTTTGACTACCGCTCGTATCGAGCCTCCAATTCGCCCGTGGACAAAAAAAGACCCACAGCTAAAACTGTGAGCCTTTTTTCGGGGCGAGAGGACTCGAACCTCCGATATCCTGCTCCCAAAGCAGGTGCCATAGCCGCTAGGCAACGCCCCGGAACGCTTTGACGAGTATATGCAATTGACGAAATAACGTCAAGAAGTTAGTGTGTTTTCATGGCCAAGAATACTCAAATTTTGGAAGAAGCTTATATTGTCTTGGATAAACAATATCCCAAAGAAATACAATTTCTTGAAAAACGAAATCCCTTCCAATTTTTGATTACTGTAATTTTGAGTGCCCAAACTACAGATGCCATTGCAGGCAAAGTCTCCAAAGAGCTGTTTGAGAAATATCCCAATGCGCAAGATTTATCGGTTGCAAACCCGGAAGATATAAAAGCCATCATTTACAGTACAGGTTTTTATAATTCCAAAGCTCAACACATAATTGATTGTGCTAAAACAATATGTGAAAAATATGAAGGCATTGTACCAACTTCAATGGCAGAACTGACTTCTCTTCCCGGCGTTGGGCGTAAAACTGCAAACTGTTTACGTTCCAATATTCTTGGACTTCCGGGAATAATAGTGGATACTCATTTTTCAAGAGTTGTTTCCAGACTTTTAGAGCTTAAATCTCGCGACCCGGTAATGATTGAAAAAACAGTGAGTGAAAATCTCTCTCAAGAAATGTGGTCCAGGTTTTCCATGACTGTAAATGCCCACGGAAGAAATATTTGTCATTCACAAAAACCTCAATGTGTAAACTGCCCGCTAACCCATTTATGCATGTTTTATCAAGCAAAATAAGAAGCTGTGTCATTGGCACAGCCCTTACTTCTAAAATTAACCCCTAAAACAATATCTGTATGCAAAGGACTTTACACAATTTCGATAATTTGATACTTTCAGTATGTTGCTCTCAAAGGAGACTTAAAGAGACGCTTATTTAAGGTGGATATATTATGGCACGTAGATGTGAGATTTGTGGAAAAGGTACAGTAGCTGGAAACAGTGTTACAAGAAAAGGACAACCTAAAAAGAAAGGTGGTGTTGGTCAGCACATTGGTGTAACAACCAAGAGAGTTTTCAAACCAAATCTTGTTTCTATCAAAACAATGGTTGATGGAACCCCAAGAACAATTAAGATTTGTACAAGATGTCTCAGAGCCGGGAAGGTTCAAAAGGTTGTTTAATCTTTATAAACCATGCACAACTTACTTGTAGCAATACAAGATTATATACAAACAAAGAGAACTCCTATTAATCAGGGGTTCTTTTTTTATGTTTTTTGCATCGTGCCCACAGTTGGTATTAACCTAATCAGAAAACAAGAGTGTGTCAGCGGTATAAGGTTATATCAAGACCTTCCATTTTTAACAATGCAAGTTTTAAGTGAGTGCCTCCCTTGTAGCCTGTGAGTTTGTTGTTTGCGCCCATAACCCGGTGACACGGGACAATAATTGAGATTGGATTGCTTCCCACCGCGCTACCTACAGCTTGGGCAGCCATTTTTTGACTGATCATTTTGGCAATATTTCCATAAGTCAAAGTTGTTCCGTAAGGAATTGTTTGCAGAATTTTCCAAACTTGCAACTGAAAAGGTGTCCCATATAAACGCAAGGCAGGTGTAAAAGAAGGCTCTTTTTTTGAAAAATAAGTATCAAGCCATTGAAATGTTTTTAGAACTATTTCACTTTTACTTGCAGTGCTTGTTTGGCTTTGGCATGGACCTTGTTGTCCCTCTAGCCAAAGCCCTGTTAGCGCATCATATTCAAATGTAAGCGTAATTGTACCAAGAGGCGAACTGTAATTGCAAATTTGGCATATACTTTTGCCCATAATAATGTCCTTGTCTAACCTTCTTGTTATAAATGATACTACGGCCGGTAAATGTTGTATAATCCTTTTAGCCGGGATTTTTGAAGTGGTTTTGCCCGGTGTGGAGGAAAAATGGCTTTTCAAATAATTAATGCAGACATAACAAGACTCAATGTTGATGCAATAGTAAATCCTACAGACCAAGGATATTCGGGCCGTGGTGGTGTAGATAGGCAAATTCATAATATTTGCGGACAGTCATTGAGAGATGCTACAAAAAAGCTTCCCCAACTTCACCTTGGAGAGGCAAAAGCCACAAAAAGTTTTGGACTTCCATGTAAATATATTATCCATACGTCAGGGCCCCAATGGACAGGAAAAAGTCCGTTGGAGATTGCACTGTTGGGCTCGTGTTATAGAAACAGCCTTGTTATTGCAAATAGTTTGGGTTGTAAAACGGTAGCTTTCCCATTGATAGCATCGCAGGGGAAACACTTTCCAAAAGAGTTGGCTCTCACTGTAGCTGTTAATGCAATTGAAGAATGCGTTCAAGAGTTCCCCAAAATAAACATCACTTTGGCAATTTGGGGCAAATGGACTAAAAAACTCTCTCCAAAGCTTTTTGAAAATGTAAGCTTTTATGTTTCCAGTTCTTATATTCCAAGCGATAACTATGCTCAATATCTTGCTTTGGATTTTGACAGTATTCAAAAGTGTGACTTCTCAACGCAAAAAATGCAAAATCAAAAATTGCAGTCTTACAAAGTACTTGAAGATAGAAGGCCTTTTGTTGTTGAAAGAGAGGAGAAAGAAAACACTTCTGAAAATCTAACTGCTCTTGATAATCTTAGCACGTCTGAAACTTTGGAAGATGTAGATATAGAAAACACGGCACTTGAAAATATTTTACCGGCGCCCGGCTATATTGATGAAGAATTAATAAAGACTCTTTTGAATAAACCTACTCAAGCAAACCTTGATAAGATTCCGGTTGATGAAACCTTTTCAGCTATGCTTACAAGACTGCTAAAAGAGCAAAAACTTCCACATTCTGCAGTGCAAGATGAGATAGGGATGTCAGGCGTTGGGTTTTGGAAAATCCTGAACGGTGAAGCGAATCCCAAGAAAATGACAGTCTTTGGCATTGCAATTGCGCTTAAACTTTCACTTGAAGAGACAAAAGAAATGCTCATGAAAGCCGGTTTTGCAATTAACAGGTCATCACTGCAAGATATAATTATTTCAGGACTGATTCAAAGCAAAATATACGACCGCAATGTGATTGACGATCTTTTGTATTCTTTGGATTTACAACCACTGCCCGGCGCGTAATGCTGCGTAATACTGCGTAATGGTTCGTAATGGCGCATAATGGTGCATAGTTGTGCGTAATGGTTCGTAATTAAGCCACAACCTTTGCTTTCTATTAAAAGGTTCTTATCAAAAATGGACCTATTAAAAACAACACGTTCTCTTTGAGACCCCATTAATCAAGACCCAATTAACAAAGACGTCATTAACAAAGATTCCATTAACTGCCGGTTAATCCATCAAAAATTCCAAATCTTTACTATAAAGCTACAAGCTTAAACGACGGAGGAAACAACATGAAAAAAGATTTGACGGAACTGGTATTTATTTTGGACAGAAGCGGAAGCATGAGCTCTCTTGAAGAAGATACAATTGGCGGATTTAATTCCATGATTGAAAAACAAAAAAGAGAAGACGGAGCGTGTTTGGTCTCATTGGTGCTTTTTGATGATGTATCGGAAGTTTTTTACGACAGAGTTCCAATAAAACGCGTACAAAAACTTACAAATAAAGACTATTTTGCGCGCGGATGCACAGCTTTAATTGATGCTTTAGGTGGCGCAATTCACCATATAGGAAATGTTCACAAGTACTCAAGAGAAGAAGACGTTCCGGGAAAAACAATGTTTATCATTACTACTGACGGCCTGGAGAACGCTTCTGCAAAGTACAGCGCAAAGACTGTAAAAGCAATGATTACACGACAAAGAGCAAAATACGGGTGGGAGTTCTTGTTCTTGGGAGCCAACATTGATGCCGTAGAAACAGCAAGAGAGTATGGCATTTGTGAAGATAGAGCTGTCCGGTTTCACAACGACCATGAGGGAGTTATGTTAAATTACGAAACCATTTCACAGACAGTATCGGGCTATAGAAATCTTGGACAAATTGACGAGGCCTGGGCTAATGATATCAAGACCGATTTCAATTATAGGAAGAGGAAGAAAAAATGATTGGTGCAATTATAGGGGATGCCGTAGGGTCGCGATTTGAGAGGCACAACATCCACACAAGAAAATTCGATTTCTTGCCGTCTTCGTGCTTTTTGACAGATGACTCGGTCATGACAATTGCAATTGCACAAGCCATCTTGAACTGGCAGGATGATGGTTTTTTTCTAAGGCCGATTATCCCAAGCTCTCCAATTATGCTGTTGAAAGCATGCGAAAGTGGGGTGCAAAGTCTCTTATGAAATATTGAGCCTTAATATACAATGAGCAACCGCAAACACTTTTGTATGAATTAAAAAACAAAAAGACGAAGTATTTTCAATTATAAATGTTTTAACTGCGTTTTTAATTGACTGCTGTTTCAACAAGTTCTATTGTTGATTTTGTCAGGAGATTTGTTATGGACAGCAAAATTAACAAGAAGCTTATAACAAACAACATAAAGATGATTGCAAAGTGGTATGGAG
>CAVGEF010000137.1:11503-16116 GCA_963628205.1 Bacteroidaceae bacterium | reverse complement strand
CGACGAAGCAGAATTCGCTCTCGCTGCTTAATCGTAGCCAGAACGGACAAGGTGATGGACGTTGCGCCCACAACCCAAAACCCTGTAAATCCTTTGGGCTTGTCTATAGCTCATGGTTGTAAGCTGTAGAGACATTTTCAACCTAGATTGGATGCGAGCTGACCGGCTGTCAATTCCAATTAAAACTTCCCAGCCGGATCTAAACCTGTAGATACCTGTGGGTGGGCCGTTAGGACGGGGGTTCGACTCCCCCCACCTCCAAAAACAAGAAACCGCTGAAAAGCGGTTTTTTGTTTTTTAACAGGAGGTGTCTAATGGGAGTCGAAGCTTTGCGGTATGAAGACGCGAAAACGTGGAGCGTCTGAAGCAAAGCCGGCCTTAGTGCGGACACCCGGGAGCACGTAAGGCGACGAGCCCCACCTCCAAAAACAAGAAAGGGAACTGCTGTTAAGTGGTTCTCTTTTCGTTTTTTAACAGGAGGTGTCTAATGAGAGTCGAAGCTTGTAAGAATGCTTACAAAAGTCTTTCCTTCTTGAACTACCTTCCAATTATCACTCAAGTGAAAATAAGATAACATCGTTGGAACCGTCACTGAACATTGGATTTTGCTCAGAATTGCCATCATTGTTTACAATATAATTTGCAATATTTTGGAATGTTAAGAACCCGCCTTTCAGTGCTTTTGGAGTTGTAAGTTTTTCACCATCCCATCCCAAAGACTCCAATAATGCAGCAGTAAAATGACCATGAGTCCTTTCAGGTTTTATTTCAAAAGACTCTTCATAATACCTCGATGCACTCAAACAGTACAAAGAAGAGTCTATGTCTATTTCTTCATTTTCAAAAAATAATATTTTTGAATCGATGTTTGAATACTCTGCATTATTTACACTTACATATCCCGGTTTCACAAACCCTCCGGAATAACAGGAATCAGAAAGCACAACTTTTATACCTTTTATGGTTTTTATATCGGAAAGAAAATCATCATGCGAGTATAACTCACAAGTATCGCCGGTATTGGCACTGGTTACAAAATAAGTACAGGACGCCTGTGCATAATCACTTTTTTCACCTTTTTCTAAATCGTACCAGCCATGGCATGAAACAAAAATAAAAGTCAAATCTTCGTCAGTTGAAGAAGAAGCAAAACTTGAGATTTTCTCTCTTAAATTATTTTTTGTTGTATTTGTGTCTAACTTCCCTGACGAAGCAGAAATGGCATTGGGGATTTTTTCAGCAAAATCTTGACCCGTTTCATCACTGTTTTTGCCTAAAATATAATAAGAACTGCATTCAAAACCGGCTTTTTGTGCCAAAGCTTCCAATGCAAGCCCAACTTGTGTGGCATCGTTTACTGTGCCATACAACTTATTTACAGACGAAGTATTCCACATGCAATCACTATAATCATTGCCATAAACAAGTATATTGACTTTTTTGATTTCTGCTTTACCGTTTTTTGCTTCATACATGAGCTCGCATGAAATCAAAAGAACAAAAATACAAGAAAGCAAGAGGCACAGTAAAACCACGCTTAAAACTCTATTTCTCATGCTCTACCTCACTAAAGCCACGGACCGAATAATCAAATTTAAGTGCACAAGAGAGGCGCAAGACGATGGAATCGGCCTTAAAAAGAATAGAAACAGGGATTGCAAGTGCCAATTTAGATTGCTTAAAGCGTGCAATTTCAAAACTGGGAGACGTTTCAATTTCGCCGGCAAAAAATGAATTGTTAGTGTCGTTAAAGTGCAATACGAAGAATTTTGTGGCAAGATCAAGGTTCACACGCTCTCCAAATGCTGCCCCAACAGAAAAAAACATACCCACACCACTGTACGGCTTGAGAACCGATGAGCCAAATGCAAGTGAAGAACTTATGCCTGTAAACGACAAGCCTGCGCCCAAAGTAACCATGCGTGAATAATTGGCATTCCCAAAACCAATGCTCAAAATGCGTACATCAACATTGTAACCGTAAGAAGTTCGCACCGGTGGCATTTGAACAGAGCTTTGTCCCGGATATTCTTTTAGGTAATTTGCGGTAGGAATTGTAAAAGCTCCACCAAACGAAATGTTAACTCCCGGGCGGCTGTCTAAAAAAACAGGAGACGCAACAGAACAAAAACCAACAAAGAGTAAAAGTGCTATGCAAGTAAAGAACCGCTTACACGACATCATGGTAGTATTGTAACCAAAAATCCTGTTATAAGCCACTGGCATTTGAATTATCAAAGTGTTAGTCTTGGGTTATGGACTTTCCTTTTGTAGATTTCCACTCACATTTTATCTCTTCAAATACCTTTTACTGTACGGCAAGACCAATGCAGGCATTAGAACAAGAAAATCAAGTAAACCAAGCAAAAAATAAACAAAAGGAAAAGCCATTAATACATTTTGAGGGACTTCTTCCGCAATTTTGGGATGAGCGCCAACTTGAGAAGTTAAAAAAACTTTTAGGAAATTCCGTTATACAGCTTGGAGAAGTTGGCATTGACAGGCGTTTTGAAAACATTGTTCCACTTAAAACACAATTTGAAAATCTTGTTAATTTCCTGCTTTATGCAAAAGATACGGGTAAGAAAGTCACAATTCACAGCGTAAAAGCAACAGAACTTACGATACGTGCCATTAAAGAAGCAAAAAGTGAGCCTTTTAGCATTATTTGGCATAGCTTTAATGGCTCTGTGGAAACAGCAGCACTGTTATACAAAATGGGAGTATTTGTAAGTTTATCTCCACGTTTTCATGGTTTGTCAATTAAGGGGCCTTCTTCTAATGGCGCAAGTACTACCGGATTTTGTTCCAATGGAGCCTTACAAGCTATCACAAAAGCCAACCCGTTATGGGCATTGGAAACTGACTATGAAGGAAATGACAAAAACGAATATAATCTCATACTTGAAACGCATTACAATAATACTGCCAAAATACTTGGCATAGATGTTGAGAATCTAAAGGAGCATTGCTATGGACAAGCGCAAACTTTTACGAATAAGCCGGTTTTTGGGAGATGACGCTGTTGCTTCTTTGGCTGATAAATTCGTTGTTGTCGTAGGGGTTGGCGCTGTTGGTTCTTATTGTCTTGAAGCTCTTGCACGCAGTGGTGTGGGATACTTTAGGCTTGTAGATTTTGATAAGGTTGAATTCTCAAATATAAACAGGCAACTTATTGCATTGGAGTCCACAATAGACAGTCTTAAAGTCGATGTCGCAAAAAAACGCGTGCATGATATAGAACATGAAACAATGGTTGAGACACTCCCATTTTATGTTGATGAAAATACCATAGACCAAATCTTTACTCCTTTTTGCAATAAAGAGCCATCCTTGATTGTAGATGCAATAGACAGCGTACCGTCAAAATGCTTGCTTCTTTCTCAAGCATATAAAAGAGGTTATCCTGTTGTGTCCTCAATGGGGGCAGCCCTGCGAAAAGACCCATCGTTAGTACGTACTGGCGATTTAATGAAAACTTGGGGCTGCCCACTTGCGAAACAAGTACGTACACAGCTCAAAAAGCAAGGTATAGAAACCGGAATAGGCGTTGTTTTTTCACCGGAAGCAGTTGATTTTCAATATGGCCAAGACGGCAACAAGAAAGTTTTGGGGAGCCTTCCAACACTCACGGGTATCTTTGGATTAAATCTTGCCCATTTAGCATTAAACAAGCTTCTTCCTGAACCAATGAAAGGCATAGCCTCAGGACAGCCTAAAGAACTTAAAAACAACACCAAAACAAGTTAAACAATTCTATTTTTGGTTTATATCATCCCAAGCAAGTTTTGCAACATTTTGCTCGGCATCTTTTTTGTTATGCCCGCCGACAGGACCATAAGTCAAACCGTGAAATGAAACAGTGTAATGGAAAATTTGGTTATGCTCGGGACCCTCTACTTTTACAAGAGTATAAGACGGAACTTTTTTATAACGCTTTTGAACATACTCTTGAAGTAAAGTTTTATAATCTCTCTTGAATCTATCGTTAATAACATCCTGCATGATAGGCATAAGGTTCTCAAGAATAAAAGCACTTGCAGTCTCTAAACCCTGGTCCAAAAAAATAGCTGCAAACACAGCTTCTGTGCAGTCTGCAAGAATTGCTTTCTTAAAACGCCCTCCTGTTAACTCTTCGCCCCTGCCAATTATTAAATACCTATCCAATTCAAGTTTTTTTGCAACGATTGAAAGAGAATCTTCACTTACAACAGCACTTCTGACCCTTGTACATTCTCCTTCATCACCGTCAAGGTGTTTGTAGAGCCATTGAGAAACAACAACAGAAAGAACGCTATCTCCCAAGAACTCCAATCGTTCATTGTCCTGAACATTATGGCCTTTGTTCTCATTAGCATAAGAAGAGTGAACAAAAGCATTATTCAAAATAGAGATATCGTTAAAACTAAGGCCTGCTTGGCGTTGAAAAAACAAAAGCTCCGCAATCCTCTCTTTAGGGATTACAGGAGCTTCTTTTACTCTTGATTCAGACATTTTTCAAAGGACTTTTGACAAATACTCAACAGCGTCCCTAACAGTCTCAAAGGTTCTGCCCTTCTCATCCGGAACAGTCAAGTCAAATTCCTCTTCAAAGCCACTTACAAGATCCAAAA
>CAVGEF010000137.1:0-11493 GCA_963628205.1 Bacteroidaceae bacterium | reverse complement strand
TGTCAGCCTTGAGATCATTGACAAATGATGAATCCATAGTAATAGAATCCTCGTCGATTGCGAGTTTGTCAGCAATAATAGCCTTTACTTTATCAAAAATAACGTTCTTATCCATTGATTATTCCTCCGGATTGATGATTTGAACACCCTTGTAATAACCGCACTGAGGACATACGCGGTGAGGAAGGATGAGCTGACCGCACTTTGTGCATTTTGAAAGTGTAGGAGCCTTAAGCTTCATGTTGGCAGCCTTTCTTGAAGCTGCCTTTGCTTTTGATGTTTTATATTTTGGTGTCGCCATATTCTACCTCTTATTTTTATTTTTACAACATTCTGAGAATATAGAAAAACATTGTTTAAGTCAACAACATAACAAACTCTTGTAATGCAACATTAAAGCAACATTAAAGCCCTCATTAAGACCGGCATTGACGCTAACATTAAAACCGGAAATACAACCGGTATTAAAACTGTAAAAACCTCTATTTTATCCTTTTTATTTTTTCATCAAGGGTCTTTATAACAACATTTGGAACCATAGAAGAAATATCGGCTCCAAAAGATGCCATTTCTTTTATTGCAGAGCTTCTCAAAAGAAAGAAGTTTGGATTAGTAGGCATAAAGAGGACTTCAATATCGGGACAAATTTGTTTATTGGTCTCTGCAAGCTCAAATTCATAACCAAAGTCGACCAATGCCCTGACACCTCTAATCATAACGCCAACGTCGTATTTTTTTGCAAAATCAACAACAAGGCCCTGCCAGCACAAAATCTCAATATTTTTATAATCTTTAAGAATTTCTTTTAAGAGCTTAAGACGCTCTTTTGCACTGAACAAAGTTTTTTTTGCAATATTATCAGCAATAACAACATACAGCTTGTCATATAAGGCAGCACTTCTTGTGATAATATCCACATGTCCAAGCGTTGGAGGGTCAAAAGTACCGGGAAGCATTGCACAATTCTTTCTCATCTTTTGGCCTCTTCCACTTGTTTTTTCATTCTGGAATAATCTTCATTACTCTCATACTGAATTTTGTTTTTTATAAAGAAATTGCCGTTTTCATCTTTTGAAATAACAGCAAAATTACCATGCCCTACATAAGAAACAAAATCAGGAGAAATAACATGCTCGCTTTCTTTAAGTTTTTCAATAACACAATCAAAATGACTGAACCCGCCATTTGGCTCGCTTATAGCCTCACTGATAAGCTCTATTGGCTTGTTGCAAAGACAACAGTCAGGCCTGGGCTCAACGACCTGAGGCACATTTACATCTTCAAAATATGTTCTGCTTCTTTGCTTTACCTGAATATAATCATTTGTGCTTTTTGCACTTTTCATTTTTTTTCTTTTTTTATTTTCCATTAGAAAGCCCCTTCAATATAAGAAACTTCAGCCCCTGATACAGTTGCAACATCAAAGCGAATGCAAGCAAAACGCCCACTTAAATCAACAGTATTCAAATACTCAGTCGCCGTCAACTTAATTCTTTTTTGCTTTTGAAAATCAACCATCTTTGAAATGTCTTCCAAAGGCCACCCTAAAGGAAGGCTTTTCACTTCAACAAAACACAAAATATCATCTTTCAAACCAATAATATCTACCTCTCCAACCCTGCATGAAAAATTTCTTTCAAGAATAACATAGTCATGTGTTGCAAGATAGTCAGTAACTCTTTGTTCGCACTCTCTACCCTTTTGTCGGCTGTTTTGAGGATTTGTCAAAGATTTTGCATTTTCCAAATTTATATTCTCCAAATTCTCAAGCTCCAGAGGTTTTTGCAAAACTGCCTTCATACATCTTAGCTTTGCCTTTGCATCTAAAAGAACATTCTTCTAACTTCATAATACACAAAGCCTTATTTCAGTTTTCAGAAATGCTTTTTATCTCGCAAAGGGCAAATCTAATCTTTACAAAGCTCATTTTGCAAAAACCTCTCCAACAAAACAAACACGGTTTGCTCCACGGTTCCAACTTGATTTGACAAAAAACCATCACACAAAAAAAGCGGACAAGACATAACTGTCTTTCCGCCTTTATATAAAACTTATTGAAAAGTAACTCAAATTCCCTTGTGTCCACGAATTTGCTCAGGAACCTTAGCTGCCTTACCAAGTTTATCTCTAAGATAGTAAAGCTTGGCTCTTCTGACACGACCGCGTCTTACAACTTCTACTTTTTCAACTCTTGGTGAGTGAAGAGGGAAAATTCTCTCAACACCAACGCCGTAAGAAATCTTTCTTACAACAAATGTGCGTCTGATTCCAGAATTGTTCTTTGCAATAACAGTGCCTTCATAAACCTGAATTCTTTCAGTTGTGCCTTCAACAATCTTGAAGTAAACCTTAACGATATCTCCAATGTGGAAGTTCTCAGCATCCTGCTTCATTTGTTCCTGTTCAATAGCCTTAATCAAGTCCATTTTAATCTAACCCCTTGGTCAATTTAATTTCTTTTAGCAACTTGCTAGTCTTTTCATCAAAAGATGCACCTTCTAGCAGGTCAGGCCTGTTTGACAAAGTCTTTTCAAGCCTTTTTTGTAGCCTCCACTTCTCTATGTTGGCATGGTGACCCGACAATAATATATCAGGAACAGACATTCCGCAATAGGTCTCCGGACGCGTATACTGTGGGTATTCCAATAGCGGTCCGGTGAAGCTCTCTTCGTCAAGCGAAGAATCTGTGATAACTCCGTCTATTAGCCTGTATAGAGCATCAATTATCACCAGGGTAGCTACTTCCCCTGAAGACACCACGTAATCACCAATGCTTATTTCGTCATCCACATAACAATCGATTATTCTTTGGTCAATACCTTCGTAATGACCGCAAATAAAGACCAACTCAGGCTCTTGGCTTAAAGCCCTTGCATAATCCTGTGTCAATCGTTTGCCTGACGGTGAAGCATAGATAACACGCTTGTTCATGGCATCAACGCTATCCAGAGCTTTGAAGAGCGGTTCAGGTTTGATGACCATGCCTGCACCCCCGCCAAAGGGTGAATCGTCACATTTGTGATGCTTGTCAAGCGCAAAAGCCCTCCAATCTATGAGGTCATAGGAAATAATCCCGGCCTTGACAGCACGTGCCATGATTGAATTCGTGAAGAAGCCTTGCATAATCTCCGGAAAGAGTGTAAGGACTTCAATTTTCATCCAAGTAACTCCCTCTTTAAGAGCCTTATGGTTTCATTTTGGATATCTACATCGTCCACAAAAATCCCCTTAAGGTATGGAACAAAGTATTTTTTTCCATCCTGTGCAAGAACCTCAAGTAAAAGAGCTTGAGTTCCGTCCACAGTAGAAACCACACTTCCGACTTCTTCGTTATCATATACCAGCTTCATACCCAAAAGGTCTGCTGTGTATACCTCTCCTTTGCCTAATTTGCTGGCCTGCTCTCTGGGTACCAGAATATCCCACCCGGAAATGAAACGGGCATCTTCAGGACTGTCTATACCTTTGAACTTTACAAGAAGTTCTCCGGCATGGTTCTGAACACCTTCAATCTCAACTTTCCTGAGTTTCCCATCACGTTGCAAAGTTACTTCCTTAAGGGAAAAGAAATGTTCAAAGTCATCAGAAAAAGGTCTGACTTTGACAAAACCTTTCACACCATGAGGGGCTCTAACGGTTCCGGTTGCAAGGACCTGTTTCATACCCAATCAGTCCAGAATTTCAAGGCTTGCATGCTTGCCGGTCTTGGTTGCTGTTGCACTCAGTATTGTTCTAAGAGCCTTTGCAATCCTTCCCTGCTTGCCTATGACCTTGCCCAAATCATCCTGAGAAACTCTAAGTTCAAGTATGGTGGACTTTTCGCCCTCCACAACATTAACTTCAACAGCTTCTGGATGGTCAACGAGCGATCTGACGATGTATTCGACCAGTTCCTTTTCCACGGGCTCAGTCCTTTACAGGAGCTTTAGCTGTGGCTGGAATTCCCTGTTTTGCCAAAAGCATCTTTACTGTATCGGATGGCTGTGCACCAACACCAATCCAGTAAGCAACTCTCTCAGCATTAATGCTGATTTGGTTCTCACTCTCTACTGGATGATAGAAACCTATCTCCTCAAGAGGCTTACCCTTGTTTGATTCTCTAGAATCCATAACAACAACTCTGTAGTATGGTCTCTTTTTTGTACCAAGTCTTTTCAATCTGATACCAACGCTCACGTCAATTCCTCCTACGAATCTCAGTTCATCCCCATCTGCTTCATTAAAGCAGCCTGGTATTTTTTATTTTTAGCGAGCTTTTTCATATTCAGCCGCATCTTTTCAAACTTCTTAAGCAGGTGCCCAACTTCACCTACACTTGTTCCGCTGCCCTTTGCAATTCTTTTCTTGCGGGCCGGACCAATTATATAGATATTTTGTCTTTCTTGAATAGTCATAGACTGAATAATTGCTTTTTCTTTTCGCAATTCTTGAGTATTTATGTCATCTTCAGAAATATTTCCCTTGGCACCGGGAAGCATATCTATAAGCTTTTCAACGCCACCCATCTTGGTCATATTTTCAAGCTGGTCTAAATAATCCTGCAGGTCAAACGTATTTTTAGCCATTTTTGCCTGCAGTTTTTCAGCTTGCTGGGCATCAAACGTCTCCTGAGCTTTTTCCACCAAGGAAACAATATCGCCCATACCAAGAATACGGCTTGCCATTCTGTCAGGGTAGAACGGTTCAAGATTGTCCATCTTTTCGCCTACACCTATGAATTTGATTGGCTTACCCACAACTTCACGGACCGATAACGCAGCACCGCCTCTTGTGTCAGAGTCAAACTTCGTAAGAATAACGCCAGTTATGCCAACTTTGCTTTCAAACTCCTGCGCTATGGTTACCGCATTTTGGCCTGTCATTGCATCTGCAACAAAAAGTGTTTCATCAGGATGAATGGCATTACTTATGTTTTGGATTTCCTGCATCAAATCTTCATCAAGATGCATTCTTCCGGAAGTATCCACTATAAGAACATCATACTGTTCCCATTTGGCTTTCTTAAGTGCATTTTGTGCAACTCTGACAGCATCTTTAGTATTTGTCTCAGCATATACAGGAACATCTACCTGCTGTCCTAAAACCTGCAATTGAGTAATGGCTGCCGGTCTTACAAGGTCACAGGCTGCAAGCATGACACGACGTCCCTGCTTTTTTAAGTTAAGTGCAAGTTTTGCACTTGTAGTTGTCTTACCGGAGCCTTGAAGACCCATCATTAAGATAACAGTAACTGTATCCGGACCTTTAAGCTTTAATGCCTGGTTTTCAGGATCGCCCAAAAGCTGAACCATTTTGTCATAAACAATCTTTACAAATTGCTGACCCGGGTCAACGGACTTTAAGACTTTATCTCCAAGAGCCTCTTCCATTGTTCTGTTTACAAAACGTCTTACAACACGAAGATTTACATCAGCATCAAGAAGAGCTACTTTTATTTCTTCAACGGCATCCTGGACATTCTTCTCACTTATCTTGGATTTACCGGATATAGAGCGTATTATTGACGAAAATTTATCGCTTATAGAATCAAACATAACCTGTGAATTATCCTTATTTTAATGCAATATGTCAATTTAAGATGAGCCTTAACTCCTAGCCTTAACTCCTAGCCTTTGAGCTCGTCGTACTTACTGTCAATGTCTTTTATATCTTCCAGCCTGTAGCCTATCATCTTTGATACTCCCAGCTCTTGCTGAGTAACACCAAGAAGACTGTTTGAGCCCATTACAGTGTTTTTATTGTGAGTGATGATTATAAACTGGCTCTTGTCATCAAATTTTTCAAGAACACGCAAAAAAGCCCCAATGTTTCTTGCATCAAGAGCTGCATCTATCTCGTCCAGGATACAAAAAGGCGATGGCTTTACCATATATGTTGCAAATAAAAGAGCAACAGCCGTCATTGAGCGTTCACCTCCAGAGAGAAGCTGCATGTTCAAAAGTTTCTTCCCGGGTGGCTGAGCAAAAATATCAATTCCTGACTCAAGGACATTGTCTTCTTCCGTAAGCCTGAGCTCTGCACGCCCACCGCCAAAAAGCGTACTGTACATTTCCTGGAAGTTGTCTGCAATTTGCTTGTATGTTTCAATGAACATTTCTTCACTGCGTCTTTTTATTTCTGCAATAACTTCTTGAAGGTCATTCTTGGCACGCATAAGGTCGTCCATGTTCTTGTTGTAAAAATCAAAATTCTTTTTAGCTTCGTTATACTCGTCCTCTGCCATGTAGTTGATATAACCAAGCTCCTGAATTCTTCTTTTAACAGTCTCAAGCTCTGCTTTAAGCTCATCATAAGGTTGAGTTATCTCGTGATTATCAAATTCACGTAGACTTTTACCCGTGCTTTCAAAGAAATCGGTATGTATTTTTTGGATTTGCTCGCCAAGGCTTCTGATATTCTCACGACTTGTGGCAAGCTCTCCAATAAGTTGTTGCTTGCGGTTGAATTTATCTTGGAATTGAGTGTTGTCGGCAAGTATTTGTGAAGTTTTTTCCTCAATTGTCGCATTCAGGGCGCTGACTTCTTCCTTGACTTGTCTCATTTCTTCAAAAAGCTCGTTTTTGCGCACTTTGGCATCGTCAATCTTCTCAAGCACTTCATTTACTTTGCCCTGCTCTGCCTCAAAAGAATGAGACGCATCTGAAAAATCAAACTCCATTTGCTGAAGCCCGTGCTTGAGCTCAACGATGGAAGTTCGCAGGGAATCGGATTGAGACTGGAATTGAACGCGTTGCATTTCCAAATCCCTCAAATCCGATTCCTTTAATATAAGCATTTTGGAAAGACGCTCAATTTCCTGCGAAAAATCCTGTATTCTGTTACGGAGGTCGCCCTCTTTTGAATATGATTTCTCAAGTTTGGCATCAAGCTCGCTCTTTTTTGCAAGCGTGCCCTGTGGAGCAGTAAACTCATCCAAAAATGTTGGAATTGTTCCGCTGTATTCCTGAAAAAGACCCTTTATTTCATCAATTTGAGTCAAAAGAGATTCGTCTGCATCATCAATTGCCTGCAATAAAACCTGAGAGTCAAAATCAACACTGGAAAGCTCTCTTAAAAAGCTCATTCTTTGGCTCAAAATATTTTTTGTTTTTGAAAGCTCTTCAAAAAGTTTTTTCTCAGCCTTGGCTCGTAAAACGGAACTGTATCCGCTGCCTTGGATATTCTCTTCTAGCCTGTTTGCAATGTCGTTTGCAAGGTCGCTTATTTGCTGTGTTATCTCAACTCTCTTCTGCAAAAGGCTTTCTATCTCATGATTGAAATCATCTATGTCAAGCTGATGTCTTATTTTGTCCGCTTTTAATTTTTCAATCTCTTCGCTTGCATTCTCCATGCTTTGGTCTGTAAGTCTTATGTTTTCTAAAGTAGACTCCAAAGTCTCCTGTTTTTCATCAATTCTCCGGCGGTCATTTTCTATTCTTTGTTGGACCTGTTGGGCTTTTGCCTGCGCATCTTTCGTTCTTTGAGAGACTTCGTTAAACCTGTCATTATAGAAACTCAGCTCTGTGTTAATTGAGTTGACTCTCTCTTCATCCCTGTGAATTGTTGCATTAAAACTATCGCGTTTTTGTCTAAGTTCTTCTACCTCTGTCTGTTGGCGGGTAAGCACTTCTCTTACGCTGTCCAGCATTGTATCTATGGAAGAAGCCTCATCTTCAAGAGCCTTTAATTCTTCCTGCCTGACATCTTTGAGTTTTGTAATGGATTGCAGTGTGTAAAGCTGAATCTCAACTTCAAGAGTTTCTTTTTTAGAAGAAAGCTCTCTGTGTTTCAAAACTTTGTCCAGTTGTCCTTTTCGTGAGTTGTAGGTTTTCTCTGCTTCTTTTAGGAGCAATTCCACCTGAGCCATGTTGTCATCGGTCTTTTGTAATTTGCGGTTTGCTTCCTCGCTTTGACTCTTAAAGCGGCTTATTCCAGAGGCCTCTTCAAAAATGTAACGGCGGTCTTCTGGCTTAAGGGAAAGGATTTGGTCAATTTTGCCCTGCTCCAAAATGCTGTAAGAAGATTTTCCTACACCCGTGTCCATAAAGAGTTCTTTTACATTTCTTAACAAAACTCTGTTGTGATTTATGTAGTATTCGTTATCTCCATTGCGAAAAAGGCGCCTTTTTATTTCAACTTCAGTTGCATCTATGTTGAGATATTTTTCTTCGTTATTAAGTGTGAGAATTACTTCACACATTGGCATGGGCTTTCTGTAATCTGTACCATTGAAAATAACATCTTCTCTTTTTGCAGCACGTATAGCACTTGATGCCTGTGTACCAAGAACCCACTTTATAGAATCAACAACATTGCTCTTGCCACTTCCATTTGGACCTAACAATGATGTTATTCCGTCAGAAAACTCAAATTTGGTTCTGTCTGCAAAAGACTTAAACCCATATAGTTCAACCGATTTTAAGAACACTTTAACCTCTCAAAATTTTTATGACAACCAAACTGAAATATAGCATAATAAGGCAATTTTTGTCAGGCCCTACTTGACGTTTTACCCTTTATTTGGGTATAAGTGTGTCTGTACGTGCGCTTGTGGTATAATGGTATTACCTCAGCCTTCCAAGCTGAAGAAGCGGGTTCGACTCCCGTCGGGCGCTTACTGCCACGCTTATGCGTGGTTTTTTTTGTTTTATGTTTATAATTTTATGGTCATAGCGGAGGGTTTTCTTATGGGTCAACGAGGTGAAGTTTTTTCTACTAAATTCGTGACAAACGACAGAACATATTTTTTTAATGTAAAAGAAAACTACAAAGGCGATATGTACCTGAACATTGTTGAAAGCAAAGTCACTTCTGACGAAGGCCGTTTCATACGCCAAAGCGTAATCGTGTATCCTGAGGACCTTGGCGAATTCATAAGAGAATTTCAAAAGTCTGTAGACTTTATGAAAGTTCATGCAAACAAAGACAATCAAAACTAAAAAACTGCTAAAAGAGACTTTTGCAGAACTTGCTTCATGAATCTTTGCTTTGGCAATAGGGTTTAAGGAATTAATATTTGAATGTAAGCCTGTGTATGGGGCACGGACCATACTTGTGTAACAGCTCTTTGTGAAGAGCACTTGGATAGCCTTTGTGTTTTTCAAAACTGTACATTGGCCACTTTTTTGCAGCACATAGCATAAACTTGTCCCTTGCATTCTTTGCTAATATGGATGCTGCCATAATCTGTGGAATTTTAGAGTCGCCTTTGACTATGGCTTTACAAGCAATTGGAACATTTGGAGTTTTATTGCCGTCAACAAGAAGAATTGGATTATAGAACTCAATTTGATTTAATTTTGAAAACTGTGTCAGTTGTGCCAAAACTTTTATGTAAGCTCTTTTCATTGCAAGTAAAGATGCCTGAAGAATGTTTATTTCATCAATCTCTTTGACAGTTCCCCATGCGACAGCCCATGCAACAGCTTTTTCTTTAATCACAGGCTCTACGCTGAGCCTGCGTTTTTCACTCATTTTCTTTGAGTCGTTTAATATTTCAAAAGGAAAATCTTTTGGAAGAACAACTGCACTTGCACAAACGGGACCTGCCAATGGGCCACGGCCTGCTTCATCGGCTCCAATGATTAAATCATAAGAGCCCAAGAAATCATCAATTGTATAGGTATTTTCAAACAAAAGAAGCTGTTCTTCCATAGTAGTAAAACAATAGTATGGAGGTTTTTGCAAAACTGCCTTCATATGCCAAAAAGGTTAGCCTAAAACAACCTTGGTCCCTGTCTCTCCGCGCAATGCCTGAAGTGCTTTGCCAAGTGAAGTGATGATTGCAACCCTACCCGGTTTGCTTTCTGCAAATGAAACACAAGCTTGGACTTTTGGAAGCATGGAACCCGGAGCAAAATGACCCTGACTTGCAAGTTCTTTGGCCTTTGTTGTTGTAAGAGTTGAAAGCCACTCTTCGTTTTCTTTTTTGTAATTGATTGCAACTTTTTCAACAGCTGTGAGAATAACAAGTTCGTCTGCATCAATGAGCTCAGCAAGTTTTTCAGATGCAAAATCCTTGTCTATAACAGCAGGCGTTCCGTACAGCTTACCGTCTTTGCGTACAACAGGGATACCGCCACCGCCTACTGTAATTACAACGCAACCTTGTGCAATAAGGCCTTCAACAGCTCTTTTTTCAATTACATCAATTGGTTTTGGGGAAGGTACAACCTGCCTGTAACCGCGTCCGGCATCTTCTACCATTGTGTAGCCTTTCTCTTTTGCAATCTTATCTGCTGTTTCTTTGTCATAGAAAGCACCAACCGGCTTTGTAGGATGAGAGAATGCCTGGTCGTTTTCGTCAACAAGAACCTGTGTAACTACTGTTACAACTTCTTTGTCTATTTTGCGCGTGGCAAGTTCATTTCCAATTGCGTTTTGCAAATGATATCCAATATAGCCCTGACTCATAGCACCGCACTCAGGGAAAGGCATATCACTCTTAATGGCTTTGGCTTCTGCAGCTGTTGCCATTCCAAGGTTAATCATTCCAACCTGAGGGCCGTTTCCATGGGCAATGACAACTTCATTACCGGCTGCAATGAGGTCAACAATGGGCTTTGCTGTCTCTCTTACAAGTTCAAGTTGTTCATAAGGTGTGTTTCCTAAAGCATTTCCACCAAGTGCAATGACAATCTTTGACATATATTCTTTTCTCCTAACGACAAATATTCATTTTTGTTAAATGTGTATGATGCACTCGTATAGTATAAGACAAATGCAACAAAATGCAACAAAAAAGGGCTGCCAAACGGCAGCCCTAATTAAAACTTATTTTGAATTAATAAGCTTTTGAATTGCGCATCTTCTTGACTTTGAGCATCTGTTTTCTAGCAAGAGCCTTGTTTTTGCGGTGCTGGATGGCAGATGGCTTTTCAAAATACTCGCGCATCTTGAACTCGCGAATAACGCCTTCTTTCTCGACCATTCTCTTGAAGCGCTTAATTGCTTTCTCCAAAGGTTCAGTCTCATCAACTTTAACGTATGCCATATAATCTCACCTCCTCTGCCCAGTGGCTCAAGAATCGGTTAAAAATATCATTCAAGTGCAACTTTGTCTAGTCATACATAACAATTAAAGATAAAATTCAAACCATGCATGACACACTTAACATAAACGAGCCCAACGATATAGAAAATATAAAAGAAACTTATGCAAAAACCATAATTGAAGACTTTTTGAAACTGAGAGAAGGCGATGCTCTTTCCATAAATACAAATGAGCAAGACTTGGACTTTGCAAAAGACATAGCAAATCTTGCACTTGTTACCACAAAAACCATTGTAAAAATTGTTGTAACTGACCATGGCAAACCCACTCAAGTATTGGAATTTGACCCCGCCCCTCCGGCTAAAGACCCAGTTGGTTTTGCAATGCTGCACCTCTCTCATGAAAGAGACTCTTTATCCAAAACCAATATCCTTGACCTTTCACTTGACAAGGAAAATCTTGTAGAAATCCAAAAACTGGGACATCTTGCAGAACCTGTAATGCTCAACAGAAGAATAGCT
>CAVGEF010000136.1:0-13515 GCA_963628205.1 Bacteroidaceae bacterium | reverse complement strand
GCTTATGACACAAAAAGATAAATCGTGTTTTTTAACTATAAAAAAAGAGCTTAAGACAGGGCTTGTAATCTTAATTATTGCAAGTGTTTTCCTTGTTGCCCTTTCTTCTTGCATATCATCTTCAAACTTTTCACTGTCAAATTTTAGTCTTGAAAAGTCCTCGCAAGAGGCTCCCTTGAGTGCTATCCTTACGGGTTCTGTTAGCTATGGGGCAGGTTTCTACTTTCCAAGTTCTTCCGACATTCTTGATATCTCTCTTCTTAAGACTAATTCCATTACAGGCTCACTTTCTGAGATTTCTCACCAAAGAATTAGAAATATCCAACGTTTTCCTTTGCAGTTTGCAATAAGATATGATGCATCTGAGCTTGGAGAAAACGATTTGTGTACGTTGTATGTTACTTTGACATCCAATGACAAATCTTTGGCACAGGGTTTTGTGCAACTGGAGCCGGGAAGTGGCTCTTTATCCGGTATTTCTGTTGTTCTTTCCAGTGTTTCAAATGCTTCAGGTGGTTCTGCGACATCCGGTCTTTCTGAAATTCCGGGCGTTTCAACTGTCGTTGCTGAATAATGCTGTGGATAATGCTCTGGAACAATAAGAGCTTTTCCAACTTGACGACAGTACTTCTAATTGGTAAAAATAAATTCTGTAATGACCATTTGGGGAGATTTTAATGAAAAAGAAAAACGTCACCATTTCAGACATTGCAGATAAATTATGTGTTTCAAAGACTACTGTATCTTTTGCTTTTAATTGTCCCAACAGGATTTCAAAAGATACAGCAGACAGGATTTATGCTGCAGCCAAAGAAATGGGATATTCCCCGGTGACTACTATGAGAGGGTATCAGCTAGGGTATTACAAGACTATTGGCCTGTTGTTGCCTCAAGCTGTTGAAGATTGTCTTTCCAACCCTTACATGCTGGATGTCATACGAGGTGCAACTTGCGTGTGTGAAGAGCATGGTTTCATGTTAAATATAATTCCGCCGTTTTTGTCCTCAATTCCGGCAGCTGTTAGAAATGCAGCGGTCGATGGCCTTATTATTTTGGGTCTTGATGTAAATTCGCAAATAATAGAGTCGTTTGGTAAAAAAGATTTGCCTGTTGTTGCAATTGATGGTAGCAATTGTTGCGATGTTGTTTCTGTTGGGATTGATGAAGAAGAGGCTGCATACACACAAATGATGCATGCTCTCAAACATGGACATAATAAAATAGCTGTCCTCTCGTTGCCTAATACGACATATCCGTCTCTTGGCGGTTTTGGGGTGTCTGCATTGTTGGAAAGAAGGCTTGCCGGGTATTCAAAAGCTCTTGGCGAATATGGTATGTCTTTAGAACAGGTGAACGTTATTTCTTCATTCGTATCTTATGATGCTACATACAAATGCATTTGCAAACTTCTTGATGATAAGGAAAATATTCCTACCTGTTTTGTCTGTATGTCAGACATTGCTGCTCTTGCAACTTATGGTGCTTGTTGTGATAAACATTTCAAAATTCCCAAGGATATTTCAATCATTGGTTTTGACGGTCTTGATATTGGAACACATATTAGAAACACTCTTACGACAATATCCCAACGGGGAGATAAGAAAGGGCAACTTGCTGCCCGTTTGGTTTTCAAAATGCTTAAAGGCGATGTTATAAAAGAAAATTCAAATTATATTCCTTTCAGTTTTGTAAAAGGCGGGACCTTGGCCAAATACGAAGCAGCCAAATACGAAGCATAGGCAAATTACCAATAGCCAATTATTGCCAAGCCAATTATTGCCAATAGTTAATTATCAATAGAGCAACAGAACGACCAATTGAATAAAAACGACAGTAATTATATCATGACGCTTATGAAAAAAAGACTCATTACAAGTGCATTACCATATGTTAATAACATTCCTCATCTTGGGAATTTGACTCAAGTCTTGTCTGCTGATGTTTTTGCCCGCTTTTGTCGTTTACGTGGCTACGAAACACTGTATGTATGCGGAACAGACGAATACGGAACGGCAACAGAAACAAGAGCAGCCAAAGAGGGTGTTTCTCCAAGAGAACTTTGTGACCATTATCATGCAATTCACAAAGAAATATACAAATGGTTCAATATAGATTTTGACTATTTTGGCCGTACTTCAACTCCTAAGCAAACGCAAATTGTTCAATCAATTTTCAAGGCTGTAGATGATGCCGGCTATATAACTGAAAAAGAATCAGAGCAACTGTATTGCCCTCATTGTCAAAGATTTTTGGCTGACAGGTTTGTAGAAGGAACTTGCCCTCATTGTGGCTCTCCGGATGCACGAGGAGACCAATGTGATGCTTGCCAAACTCTTTTGGAGCCAACAGAACTCTTAAATCCAAGATGTGGTGTGTGCGGAACAACACCGGTTCTTAAAAAGACAAAGCACTTGTATTTGGATTTGCCAAAAGTTTTACCAAAACTTGAAAAATGGCTAAAAACAGCAGCTGTAGACGGTTTTTGGGCAAAAAATGCTGTTGCTGTTACAAAGAGCTGGATTAGAGACGGTTTGAAAGAGCGTTGTATTACCCGCGACCTCAAGTGGGGCATTCCTGTTCCAAAAGAAGGCTATGAAGATAAAGTTTTCTATGTTTGGTTTGATGCTCCAATAGGATACATTTCAATATCGGCCAATTACACGCCTGAATGGGTGTCTTGGTGGCACGATTCCAAAAATGTAGAGCTTTTCCAGTTTATAGGAAAAGACAATATTCCATTTCACACAGTAATATTCCCGTCTACTTTGCTGGCAACAGGCCAAGAGTGGACAATGCTTCATCATATGAGTTCTACTGAATACCTTAACTATGAAGGCGGTAAGTTCTCAAAAAGCAAAGGGATTGGTATTTTTGGAAATGACGTTCAGCAAACAGGCATTCCTGCCGATGTCTGGCGTTTCTACATGTTCTATAACAGACCTGAGACTGCAGACTTTACATTCACATGGAAAGATTTTCAGGAAAAAGTCAACGGTGAGCTAATTGGCAATTTGTCTAACTTGGTTAACAGAACACTTACTTTTGTAAAACGCTTCTTTGACGGAAACTTGGGCCATGGGCCTTTAGATGAAAATTTGGTTTCTCAAATCAAAGAAAAAGAGGATGAAATTACAAATCTTCTTGAGCATGCTGAGGAGCGTGATGCGTTCAGGGCTGTTTTTGCTCTTTCAAGTATTGGAAATAAATTCTTCCAGGATTCAGAACCTTGGAAATTAAGAACTGCAGACCCTGAGAAAGCAAAAACAGTGCTTAGAACCCTTGTAGGTCTTATAAGAGACCTTGGTGTTATGATTGAGCCTTATATGCCAAGTGCAAGTGCAAAACTTTTGAGCTTCCTTGGATGTGATAATGACAATTGGTCAAGTCTTGGTGTTTATGACAAAGATTTCAACATTGGCAATGTTGAACTTTTGTTCACAAAACTTGAAGACTCTAAGATTGACGAATTAAGAATACGTTATAGCGGAAGTCAGCAAGAAAGACAGGAAAGAGAGGATAAGAAAATGGAAAATACAAACATTGAAAATACTGCTAATCCAAAAACAGATAAAAATGATAAGAAAGAAGCTGCAAAGCTTGCTGCTCAAGCTGCAAAAGAAGCACAACAAAACATGTCTGTTGCAGAACGCTTTGCCGGTAAAGTCAAACTTACCGTAAGCAAGATTAAGAAAGTTGAGCGTCATCCAAACGGCGATATTCTTTACATTCTCACATTGGACACCGCAGAGCCTGAAGAAAGAGTTATTGTTTCGTCTATAGTTCCTTACTACAAAGAAGACGAACTTCTTGGACACAACATTGTTCTTGTAAACAATCTCAAGCCTGCTAATTTCCGTGGTGTAAAGAGCCGTGGAATGCTTCTTGCAGCCCAAGATCCAAATGCTCCTGAGCATTCAACCTGTGAGGTTCTTTTTGCTGACGACATTCCATTTGGTACAAATCTTGTCCCTGAAGGGCTGTCAAATCCAAGCGAGATGTGCTATGTCAAGCCGGATCACTTTTTTGAAATGCCTCTTTATACACAAGACGGCATCCTTAAAGTTGATGGCCATGCTCTTGTTACACCGGACGGAAAGAACGTTTGCGCAAAAGCATACTTAAATGGACAAGTAGGCTAATAAATAATTCAGACCAAGACCCTTGTAAGTTGCATTAAATAGCCTGCAATCCGGCGCTTTTTGTTTGCTTTTGACTGCTTTTGATTACTTTTGATTACTTTTGGTCTGTAGGCTCGTTCAGTTGACTATTTTTGACGGTTTATCTAAAATTTTTGCCAGAGGAAGCTCGTATGGTTCTTATTAACATTGACACCTTGTCAGATGCAGAGCTCAGATGTATAGCTCAGCAAGAAGATGTGGAGGACTGGGAAGTTCTCTCTCGGGAAGACCTTATTGACTCCATAGAGGAGATATACGAGGATGAAAACAGGCTTGAGCCTACTCATCCTGCATACACAGGGCACAGGTATATAAAAACCTTGACCAATGTAGAAAATCAAGGTTCTTTTGAGTTTCCCGGAGTAGAAGAACTTCCAAATACATACAGCGAAACCTCAATACATTTCATTGCCAAAGATGCAAACTGGGCTTATGCCTTTTGGAGTTTGTCACCACAAGACCAGGAAATTCTCAGCAATAGCGGTTCAAAGCTTGTCGTCAGGGCAATTGTTATTGGAAAAGACAATCCCATAGAGGCAAGTTTTGACATAGATGTTCTTGGAAGTGACATGGATTGGAGTTTTGAGCTCCCTTGGGCGGGCAAAGAATACAAGGCTGTTTTGGTTAAGAAAAAAGGTGAAACAGAAGAAGTCCTTGCAGAAAGCAACAGCATTTTTGTAAGTGAAAGCTGGCTTTCCAAGCATCCCTGTAAGCTTAAAAACAGCAGAGATTTTGATGTTCTTGTAACGTCTCTTGTTACAAAAGATGGAAAATTAGTGAATAATCGCCAAGTAAGAGAAATAGTCGAAAAAGCTACCGGCTATCAAGAAGATATATTGGAAGAGGAGTAGAGTGTGAAAAAGAATAGAATTAACTTCATCTTCAATGCGCATCTTCCTTTTGTAAGACATCCTGAATACCCAAAGTTCTTGGAAGAAGATTGGCTTTTTGAAGCAATAAATGAGTCGTATCTTCCTCTTTTGAGAATGATGTATTCACTCAGAGATGAAAGAATACCTTTTAAGCTTACATTTTCATTGTCCCCAACATTATGTTCAATGCTCTCAGATTCTCTTCTGAAAGAACGTTTTTTGAATTACATGAACGAGCATTTAGAGTTGGGACAAAAAGAGATTGAAAGATTGGCCAAAGAGCCTGAAAAGCTCCGTTTGGCAAAGATGTATCTTGACGAAATATCCAAGAATTTGGCTTTTTATACCGGAAAATGCTCAAATGATATTCTAAAGGCTTTCAATGAGCTTTCCAAAGAAAGTTATGTTGAACTTATAACAACAACAGCAACGCACGCATTTTTGCCTGCAATACAAGATTATCCAATTGCTGTTAATGCTCAAATAGAAACAGGTGTTGTTGGACATCTAAGGACTTTTGAAAAAATATCGGAAGGTTTCTGGCTTCCCGAGTGCGGTTATTATCCCGGACTTGAGAACATACTGGCACGCCATAACATTAAATGGACAGCTTTGAGTTCTCAGGCATTTTTCCTGTCAGAAGATGAGCCAAAAACAGGTTGCTATGCTCCTGTAAAATGTCCAAACGGGCTATATTGCTTTGCACGCGACTACAACCTAACCAGCCTAATTTGGTCATCTACTGAGGGATATCCTTGTGATGTTGATTATCGTGAGTTTTACAGAGACATTGGTTACGACTTGCCACTGGATTACATTCGCCCGTACATACATGAGCCAAATGTCCGTGTTTTCACCGGTTTCAAATACTGGGCAATAACAGGAAATACTTCTGAAAAACATGTTTATAATCCTGATAAAGCGCTTGAAAAAGTAAATCTTCATTCAAGTAATTTCTTATATCACATAAAAAACAGAGGAGCTTTGGTTGCATCTTCTCTTGAGAATGACCCAATCTATACTCTAAGTTTTGATGCTGAGCTTTTTGGTCACTGGTGGTTTGAAGGTGTCAAATTCATTGAGCAAGTTATTAGAAAAGTAGCTTTGGACGACAGCTTGGTTCTCACTACTGGGGGAGAATGTATATCAAGCGGTGAAAAAGTCCAAACATTAAGACCTGCATATTCCACTTGGGGAGATGGCGGTTACTCTCAAGTTTGGGTTGACAGCAGTACAAATGCTTGGGCGTACAGACACATCTTTAAGGCACTTGAAAGAATGACAGAGCTTGCAGAACGATTTCCTGACCAAAAATCTCTCAAGCAAAGGTCGTTAACTCAAGCTGCAAGAGAAACTTTGCTTCTTATGGCAAGTGATTGGCCTTTCATTATTCATAACCACTCAAGCGAAGAGTATGCCAAAAAGCGTCTTACATGTCATATTCAAAACTTAAATCTTGTTTATGATAATATGTGCCGTAATGCTGTGAACACGGAATGGCTTGTCAAAGCAGAACGCAGAGATAATCTCTTCCCTTGGCTTGATTATAATATTTTCAATTCAAGGCATTTGTCAGAACCAAGTTTAATCTTTACAACAGATTATTCAAAATGACACATTATCTTGCTTCCGGAGTAGGCTCTTATTTCGTTGAGCCCCTTTACCCTAAGAAAGGCGATGATATTGTAATTTACTGCAAAGCTATATCAGAAAAAGTACAATGGGTGCGCGTTGCAATGGTATCGGACTACAGCCCTGATATCATGTTGCGTAAAGAAATGCAACGTAAGAATATAGCCGGCACAGGTGATGTATATGGCATAAAACTTCCAATGCAGGATTCTGTTTTGCAATATTGGTTTGAAGCATATGTTGATGGTGTGGGTGAAGTTTATCTTTCCCAAAAGGGAGAAAGCCATGTTTGCCCGCTGAATTGTGATACTTTTAAGATTATTGCAGACTTGCAGGTTCCAACGTGGATTTCAAATAGCGTGTGTTACCAAATTTTCCCGGACAGGTTCGCAAATGGTAATCCAAATGTAGGTATCAAAGGTGGCGATTATGTTTTTGATGGACACAAGCCACAGGCGATAGACTGGGATGATATTCCTTTGCAGTATGAAGAAGGGCATTGCTTGGACTTTTTCAATGGTGATTTGGACGGCATTGCAGGCAAAATTGAGCATTTCAAGGCTTTGGGTGTGAATGTCATTTACCTTAATCCAATTGGTTGCAGTATGACATCCCACAGGTACGATTGTACTGATTATTTTCATGTGGATCCAAAACTTGGCGGAGATGAAGCGTATATCAGAATGCTTTCAAAACTGCATGAAAACGGCATTAAAGTTGTTACCGATATTTCCATAAACCACACCGGAATTGAAAATCCATGGTTCAAGAGTGCATGCCGTGGCGGAGAAGAAAAAGAGTTTTATTATTCAAAAAACAACACGAGCATGCAAGAAGGCAAAGCTGTAGATGCAAAAGACAATTTTGATTATTGGTTTGGTGTTAAAACGTTGCCACAGCTTAATTACAAATCTTCAAAGCTCAGGGAGCTCATTTTTGCAGGTGAAAATGCTGTTTTAAGGAAGTTTTTGCGCCCTCCGTTTAATCAGGACGGCTGGCGTATGGATGTTGCAACATGCGTTGGTGTAAATGGTGATGACAGAATGTGCCATGAAATTTGGCAAAATGTACGTAAAGCAGTAAAGCAAACCAATGTGCAGGCTTACATTGTGGGTGAGTGCTGGGAAGATGCAAGTGCATACTTAAATGGTGACCAATGGGATGCAACAATGAACTATGTGGGCTGTGCTCGTCCGCTTAGAAGCTGGATGGGTGAGTTAGACCGATATTTTTGTAAAAACATGAATGATCCCGGCACAGGCAAAGCCTATACTGCCAAAGAACTTAGAGACTGTCTTCATGCTCAGCTTTTATCTTTGCCTTCCCAAATGGTATATGAGCAAATGAATCTCATAGACAGCCATGATATTCCGCGTTTGTATAACCATACGGAGATTTTTGACAAAGAGCTCTATTTTGGGGCCGTTATGATGCAGTTCGTGTTGCCGGGAATGCCAAGTATTTACTATGGGGATGAAATTGCACTGGCAGGGCCTATGGGTACAGCTGAAAATTGCCGTTATCCAATGCAATGGGATAAATCCAAGTGGAATATGGACTTCTTTGAGCTGTATTGTTCATTGGGGGCTCTTCGTTCTTCTTACAAAGAGGCTTTAGGCACAGGATTGTGGGAATTTGGATATTGTGATGACGAAGTATTGGAGTTTACACGCTTTGCAAGCGCTCCATTTACAAGTACCTCACTTTCAATCACATCATTTTCCAACACTTCATTGGGCGAATGTGACAGCTCTCAAAATGTGAAACTTGTTATGTACAAGGGAAATGAGACCAGAAAAATAGAGTCCTCTCAAATTGATGCCACCGGGTACAAGGATTGGTTTACAGGAGAGATCCTCAATTCAAGTTTCACATTAAAACCAAGACAAAGCAGAATACTTGTAAAAGGGTAGTAACCGGTTTCAAGGTGTTTTGCAAACAAACTTCATTTATGAAGTCAGTTTTGCAAAAACTTCAATATCCAAGTTCTTCACCAACGATTATTACAATCATTCTTCCTTCCGGCTGTCGTCCTGTTATTACCGCACTTTGGCACATTCTTGAATTACAGGCTCCGGCAGGTGGGAACATCATATTTTTGCCATTAAGATCTCTTGAAATACAATGTCCATGTTTTGCGCAATATGAATCAATTCCAAGTCTTATTGCATTTGCAGGTGCGCAAACGCTTTTTACTCTTATCATAGCATCTTCAAGAGTAGGGACAATTTTATTATAGCCTGCAACAACAATTACGCGTTTTGGGCCAAAAACAAAAGCACAAAGTCTATTTCCTGTGCCGTCAATGTTGTACAAAGCGCCTTCTTCTGTAATAGCATTTGTGCCTGCTACAAATGTATTTGCCATAACACATTGTTGTTTTCTTATAAATGCAGCTTCTTCATCCAAGCCTTTTTCGTAACGGTCAATAAAATTGTATTTTGGGCTTCGTATAAGGTTCATTGCACCAATTTGCTCAAGCGTTACAGAACCTCCAACGCCAATGCTTTCCCCCGGAACAAGTAATGTTTCAAGTAAAGCAAGAGCTTCTTTACCTGTGGGGACAAAAACACCTTTGATTCTGTTCTTGCCAAGATTTTCAATTGTTCTTGAAATTCTCATGTTAATTACTTTCCCTAGATTTGGTTCCATAGTTTTTCTCCTGAGGTTTTTGCAAAACTGCATTCATGCAAAAGTTTAACACTATTTCTGTTGTGTTGCACTAATTTTGTCTATATGATTTTATGTTGGAAAATTGGTTATGAGAATGCCTGTTTGTGTTCCATGGAGGGTTAGATGGCTTGTGAAAATCCTTTGGCAAGTAGAGATGGTTTTAAGAAAATAGTTGAATATTCCAAGACATTGCCAACACCGCATGTTATAGTTGACCTTTCTCTTATTCGCTCGTACTACGGCAGAATGGCAAAGGCTTGTGATTATGCACAAATCTATTTTGCTCTTAAAGCATGCCCCTTAAATGAGATAGCTACAATGCTGTATTCAATGGGCTCTTGTTTTGATATTGCAAGCAGGTATGAACTTGACCAGGTTTTATCTCTTGGGGTTTCTCCGTCAAAGATTTTTTACGGAAATACAATAAAAAAAGAAGAAGATATCGCATATTTTTATTCAAAAGGAGTTACTACTTTTGCAAGCGACTGCGAAAACGATGTTCGTAAAATTGCACGTGTAGCACCCAAGTCAAATGTTTATTTCAGAGTGCTGTTGCCGTCAAGTAACAGTGCAGATTGGCCTCTTTCCCGTAAGTTTGGCTGTCATAGTGACTTGGTTCTAAAACTTATAAAACTTGCAAAAGAATCAGGACTAAACCCAATGGGTCTTTCGTTTCATGTTGGCTCACAGCAAAGAGATGTTACTGTTTGGGATACAGCTCTTGGAATGTGTTCTCAAATTTTTGCTCAAGCGTGTTGTAAACTGTCTCTCATAGACATGGGAGGAGGGCTTCCTGCAAGATACGTTTATGAAACAATGTCACTTGAAGAATATGCCTGTATAATCAAAAGCTACATAGAAAAGCATTTTCCCAATGAAAACGAGCGTCCTCGTTTTGTAATGGAGCCCGGGCGCAGTTTGGTTGCAGACAGCGGAGTTCTTGTTTCTTCTGTTGTTGAAGTTGCAAATAAGGGCGGTAATGAAGATTATCGTTGGGTATATTTGGATGCTGGCAAGTTTAATGGCTTAATTGAAACAATAGATGAAAGTATTAGATACAGCAGTGTTTGCTCTTGTGATATGGAGTGCAAAGAACAAACTTCTCCTGTTGTTCTTGCCGGTCCAACATGTGACAGCATGGACATAATGTATGAAAAAGAAAAATATCCAATGCCTGTTAACATAAAAGCCGGCGACAGGGTTTATTTTCTTGCCGCCGGTGCTTATACAGGAAGTTATGCAAGTGTTTCTTTTAATGGTTTTCCTCCAATTAAAACATACACAATGGCATAAGATTATTCTTTTTTGAAAAGTTTTTTGCAAAAACCTCTTAAATTAGTTTTTTTCCAACCCAAGAGTCATTGTGCTTTGGTCGCAAACTTCACTTGGACCAAAGTACTGTATTGCTCCCGGGAAGGTGAAACATGTTTCATTTGCCCATTCTTCACGGTGTGCATTGAAGTATTCAAACGGTTTTCCGTCAAGTTCAACAAGGGCTTTTTTGATTACAGGCTTCTTTTGACCGTGACGTTGCTCCATATTCATCATCATAGTGATTGGAATACCGCCTGCTTGCCATTCTTTTGCACTTTTGTGCAAGTTTGTAATGCTTGAAAGATATCCTGTAAGATTTGACTTAATCAAAAAATAAGCATTGTAGCCCAGACTATAGCAGTAATCTGCATCAAAATTAGACGGGAAAGCACAGCGGCCCTCATATCCAAAGAAATGGTTTTGAGTGTTGAACTTACCGCAATATGAACCGTCTTTCTTCATTTGGTTAAGTTTTGCTGTTACAGTTTGAATAAGAAGTTTTTCTGTTTCAATCTTACTTACCTGGACATTGCCGTGAGGGTCTCTGTCTGCAAGCAGTTGTGTTTTGATTTCAACAGGCAAGCTGTCAAATACATTCTTTGAAGATTTTGTCAAACGGTTTTCAACAAATGCAATTTTTTCAGATGAATTTTCAAGACTGTTGAATTGTTGCTCTGTTTTTGCAAGTAAGTCGTTGATTTCAGATATAAGAACTTTAAGAGACGGAATAAACTCAATAAGACCTTCTGGTACAAGACATACTCCAAAATTGAGGCCCTTTTGTGCACGTTTTGCAACTATATTTGCAATATAAGAAGTTATATCGTCTACAGATTGGTTCTTAACTTCAACTTCTTCACCAATAAGACAAATATTAGGCTGTGTCTGCATTGCACATTCCAGTGCTATGTGGCTTGCGCTTCTTCCCATAAGGCGTATGAAATGCCAATACTTACGGGCCGAGTTTGCATCTCTTTCAATGTTTCCAATAAGCTCTGAATACGTTTTGGTTGCTGTATCAAAACCAAAAGATGTTTCAATACTTTCGTTTTTTAAGTCGCCGTCAATAGTTTTTGGGCATCCTACAACACAAACAGGTTCACCTTTTGCTCTGAAATATTCTGCAAGGACCGCTGCATTTGTATTGGAGTCATCTCCGCCAATAATCACAATTGCATTTATGTCATGCTTACGGCAAACATTTGCACATATGGCAAACTGCTCCTGAGTTTCCAGTTTTGTTCGTCCGGAGCCAATTATATCAAAACCTCCGGTGTTTCTGTATTGATTTATGATTTCATTTGTCATGACAAGATATTTGTCATCCAGTATTCCGCTTGGACCTCCAAGAAAGCCATATAGCTCGTTGTCCTTGTTTGCTTTTTTAAGAGCATCATATAGCCCGCATATTACATTGTGCCCGCCGGGAGCTTGTCCGCCGGAAAGTATTACTCCAACTTTTAGTATTTTATCTGAACCGGCTGACTTTTTTTCGTCATCACTTACTTCAAAATGTACTTTTGGAAGACCGTAAGTGTTTGGGAAAAGTGATTTTAATTCTTCTTGGTCACTTGAGGCCTGTGTGGGTTCGCCAAAACTTGGAGCTATTTTACTGATTTGTTCTCTAAGTACTTTTGGAAGTTTTGGTTCATACTCATATCTTGCTTTTTGCAATGCGGAGATCTTCATTCTTTGTTCCTCCATAGTTGTTTGCATTTTACTTTTTTAGAGCCTCGTTGTGCAATAAGAACAAAAAGTGTATTCTGCTTTATGTGTTTGTGAAAAAGAAGTTTGTGAAGGAGAAGATTGGTGAGTATTGAGCTTTGGATTGACTCTGATTCCGTGCCCAAAAATTTGCGCAGTATTATCTTAAAAGCTGCAACAAGGCTGGACATTCCTGCTTTTTTTGTCGCTGACAGAGCTCTTTCTGACATTGAACTTTTTATCCAAGAGGACACTTTTAGAAAAAGGCAAGCCTTACGGGCCAATGGAGAGGCCGATAAATCTGTCCTTAGGAATTGTAAGTCCAAGATTTCAATGATTGTTGTTGAAAGTGGGCCCAACAGTGCTGACGACTACATTGTTGCAAACTCACATATTCCTGCTTTATGCATAACTCATGATATTCCGCTTGCTTTTCGTATGTTGGATAAGGGCGCTTGTGCTATTGACGACAGCGGTGAAAGTTTTACTTTTCAAAATATAAATGTAAGGCTCCAAGACAGGCTTGTGAACGAAAAATTGCGTGAAATGGGAGTTTTTGCTGACTGTAAAAGTAAAAAGAAAGAGTCCTCTTTTAGCGCATTTGCCAATAATTTAGACAGAACTCTGACATTTATGATGAAAAACCTGTAAGTTTCTAAGTGTAAATTTAAGGGCATTAGTCTAAAAGATGATGCCCTCAAAACAGTGTGAAAAAATTGTACTCTCTCAAATCAGAAAGATCGTACAATGGCGCGAATAAGTGAAGAAAATTCTTTTTTTACCTTGAGACCTGTTTCTAGGACTTCAATGTGGTCCAGCGGTTGGTCAAGAATGCCGGCTGCCATGTTGGTCATACAGCTTATTCCAAACGTTCTCATTCCGCAATGTGCTGCTGCAATTGCTTCAGGTACTGTGGACATTCCAACGGCATCGGCACCAAGGATGCGGGCTGCACGGATTTCTGCCGGAGTTTCAAAAGATGGGCCTGCAAAGAACATGTAGACGCCTTCTTTTACATCAATTCCAAGTTTTTGTGCTTCCTGTTTTGCAATTTCCCGCAATGAGGGGTCATATGCTTTGGACATATCAAAAAATCTGAGTCCCAAAGCGTCTTCGTTGTGTCCTCTCATGGGGTTTTGGGC
>CAVGEF010000135.1:0-4077 GCA_963628205.1 Bacteroidaceae bacterium | reverse complement strand
ACCTTATACACAATGGAATTACTGTAATGATTTTGAGAGCGTAAATGCTATAATAAATACAAAACCTCAAGTAAAGGTTTTTGAAGATGAGCGTTTACTTTTAACAGGAAGTGGCAACTGCCGGGTTTTATTATCCAACAGAAAAACTTTAACAATTGAAAACTGCTTGGTAATGCCTTTTTCAACTCAGTTCTAATTAAAACTGTCAAAACACACAGGGAGGCCCTTGAATGAACGATTTTCCAAATGAAAACATGTGCGGTCTTACAACTGACGAACAACAAAAAATGTCCAAGAAAAGAGATTTTCTTTTTGCTTTATTTATTGCATCAATGGTCATAGTCAACGTTTTGGGCACAAAAATCACCACAATGTTTGGCATTAGGGTATCGGTTGGAATATTTTTCATGCCACTTTTATTCTTGATTACAGACATCGTGGGAGAAGTTTATGGAAGAAAAGAGGCTACTCTATTTGTCAACTACGGCACAATCATGCTCATATTTCTTTTTTTGATGATGAATTTGTGCATATATGTTACACCAAACGAAACATGGCACATGCAAACTGAATACAAAGCTGTTTTTGGGTCATCACTTAGAATGACACTTGCAAGTCTGATAAGTTTTGTAATATCTCAACACGTAGACGTCTTTTTGTTTGACTTTTGGAAACGTGTTACAAAGGGTAAACACTTATGGATACGAAACAACGCCTCAACAATCACAAGCCAGCTTTTTGACACAATACTTTTTGACTTCATTGCATTTTGGCACATAAATGAAAACTACACGGCAGGCTTTTTATTCACGCTAATTCTTCCCTATTGGCTGTTTAAGGTAGCTTTTGCACTGCTTGACACTCCATTTTGCTATTGGGGTGTGCGTTGGCTGTCAGGAGGAAGACTGCCTGTAGACTGGAACGGCTTTAACCGGGGCCGGAAAACCGCACAAGACTAAAAAGAACACAAGAGAATACAGACTGCTTCCCCTGTGCTGTTATTTGAGAGACTTTGCAATGATAAAAACTTTGAAAAAAGTTCTTTGAAAGAAATGCTCAGCTATTTTGTCACTTCTTGAATATTAGTAATCATGCCTTCTGAAACGGTAACTTTAAGAGTTCGCGTTTGTGCGATATCGGTCTTATCCCAAGGACGTGCGTACACAAAAGTAATAACAGCTTCCCCGTCACATTCAGCCTCAAGCTCACATTTCCAAGTGCCGCCTACTCCAACCATGCCACGAGGCTCTTCATGAGAAATGTACTCTTGGTCATCAAGGCTTACACATGTACCGTCAATGAAAACAGTCCACTCATAGCCTGTGGTGTAATTGGCATCAAGCTCTACAAGAATTTCATCGTCATAGCAGTAGTACCATGTTCCTTCAAATGATTTTGGAGATTTGCAGGAAACAACAAACAAGCACACAAGAATTGCAGCACAAACCAAGACTTTCTTATTTAAGACTTTTCTATTTAACATTCTGACCTCTTTGAAGGTTTGCAAAAACCTATTTTTATAAGTATAAATGACGTTGCTATTATTTTGAAGATGTATCGTTTAGTGTATCGTTTGGTGAGCCTTTTCCAACCTCAGAGGGGAACATATGCAAGCTCTTTGCCATTGCACACGAGAACAAAATCACGCCACCAACGGAGAATACTTGAACAACACACAAGGTTGCCCCCAACCCAACCATATCTATCATTGGACCGCCAATAAAGCCCGCTACCAGGCACCCCGCAGTAAACGCGCTACCAACAAGTGCTTGCCCTTTGAGAAACTCGTTTTCCGGTAATGTGTGTGCAATATACCGCACACCTGCAGGCACATAAATTGCGTAACCTCCAAATTGTATCAACTCTGCCGCATATATGAGATACACGTTAGGTGCAAGCATTATCAAAAAATTCTTTGTTGCCCACATCCAGCCCGCAAAAACAAGAAGCCTGCGGTTGCCAACCTTATCAGCAAAATGACGGTAGAGAAGCATGGCAGGAAGCTCTGTCATGGCAGAGATAAATATAGCTACGCCAAGATTCGCGCTGTCACCTCCAACGCGCCGGATGATTTGCAACAGATAAGTCTCTGTAAATCCGTTTGAGATTGAAAGACAGAGCACACCGGCAAAGAATAAATAAAACTGCGGATATTCACGCATAAAGATGCGCTTTTCGCGCGACGTCACACTCGACGGCTGTCGTTCCGTCACGTTGGGTGCGTTGAAGAAGAAAACAACTATACACAAAAGCAAGCACGGCACGACATAAAAAGACGGCAAAATATCAGGCGAGAATCTACGAAGTGCCACTCCAACGGAGAGACTTGCAATAGAATACGCCGCAGAGCCAAAACCACGTGCCACGCCAAAGTTAATTTTCGTCCCCTGTTCATGGTATCCGCGATAAAGCGAATTGACCGATGCCATCATGGACTGTACAAGCATATATACGAGCACATATGCTACGCAGAAAACAACACCACGCAATGGAAGTAGAAAAAGTGCCAACGCCAAAACTGCAATAACCATGCCCGTTCCAATCATCACTTTGCCAATACGTATCCCTGTGTTCGTAATAACTGAAGCAGACAACAGTTGTATTCCAACAGCACCAAGGTTGCCAATGCCCAGCATAATACCAATTTGCCCATTTGTAAAACCACGGTCGAGAAGGTACGCAGAGGCATAAACATTAACAATGGCGAGCATGAAGAAATACAACGCCTGAATCACCGCATAGAATGCGGTTGCGTTTTTCTTGGTAATATGAATATTCATAATGACTATAGTTCCTTATGTACGAGGTTTTTGCAAAAACCTCACAAGAGTGATTTTATACTACATACTACAACAATGCCAAAAACGCAATAATGCGAGAATTTACCTGAGAGAATTCAGTATGCCGGTTAGGTTTGCCAATGTGCTAAATAAATACTATTATTGAAATCATGAAAAACAATGAAAACAAATTGGAAAATTTACCTAAGAACATACTAGTCATCCCCATGCGCGGGTGCCCTGTTTTCCCGGGATTGTATACGACCATAGAAGTTTCAGACAAGCAGGACATGGAAATTGTCAAGCAGGCAGAAAAATTCAACGGTTTTGGGCTTTTGCTTCTCAAAAATGATGACAAATCAACCAAAAGTCTCAAAGTGGAAGATTTCTATGAAATTGGAACATTTGTGAGAGTTAAAAACCAAATTAACACAATTTACGGCACAAAAAGCCTCTTTATTGAGACTATTGCACGCTTTAAGGTCATATCTATGCTGTCGCATGCAGGGCTCATTACGGCACAAGTCGAATATATACAGGAAGATGAGCTTTCACCTACAGAAGACAAAGCTTTCACGACAGCCCTCAGAGAAGCACTTAGCCTTAGGGCCGATAAATCTATTCTCGTAGACAACATTAGGTTCAATGCATCCAATATCCCGGAAGCAATCAGGCTTGCCGACTATCTTGCAAGTGCAATAGTTCCAAGGCAAAACCAGCAGGAATTTTTGGAAACGCTTTCCGGACGTGAAAGAATAATCAAGGTTCTCAAAGTACTGCAAGAAGAGCTTACAGTCCAAAAAATGCATGATGAAATCCAAGCTCTTGTTTCTAAAAAGATAGATGCAAGACAAAAAGAATTCTTCTTGAGAGAAGAGCTTAAAATAATCAAGCAACAATTGCAAAAAATTGGAGATTCTGATGACATTCTGGATTTAACAGAAGACGAACTTGAAAGTTCTCTAAGGGAAGCCTTGGGAGAAGAACCTCCTAAAACAAAAAAGCCAAAAGCAAAGGCAAAATTAATAGACAGGCTCAAATCTCTTAATTTGCAGGGAGAAGCATACGAAACTGTTTTCAGCGAGTACCAAAAAATGCAGACTATGGAGCAGGCAAATCCTGAATACTCAATTATTCGCACATATCTTGAAACTGTAGCAGATCTTCCTTGGAATGAAGTTTCACCTGACGATTTTTCTCTTGAGAAAGCCAAAAAAATTCTTGAAGAAGACCACTATGGAATAAAAGATGTAAAAGAGAGAATTTTGGAATTCTTAGCTGTACGAAAACTCAAAAA
>CAVGEF010000134.1:0-5550 GCA_963628205.1 Bacteroidaceae bacterium | reverse complement strand
CCTTTGAAAGGGCAGCGGAGGAAATTATGGATAAAAACAACGAAAATGTAGAGACCAAAGAAGCAGGAGCACCGGAGGCGCAAGTAACAGAAGCGTCTGAGGGCCTGGCATCTGAAAAAGCTTCTCTTAACTTCATTGAAAAAATCATTGAAGACGACTTGGCTAATGGAAGAGTTCCAAACAACACAATTGTGACACGCTTTCCACCGGAGCCAAACGGATACTTGCACATTGGGCACATAAAAAGCATTTGCCTGAACTTTGGACTCGCCCAAAAATACCATGGAATTTGCCATCTTAGACTTGACGACACAAACCCTGAAAAAGAAGACATGGAATACATAGACTCTATTAAGTCCGATATTAAATGGCTTGGCTTTGACTGGGGAGACAACGAGTTTTATGCGTCAGATTACTATGACAAGTTGCACGAAATTGCCATTGATCTCATCAAAAAGGGCTTAGCTTACGTAGACAGCCAAACACCTGAAGAAGTAAGAATTAACCGTGGAACTCTCACAACTCCCGGAAAAGACAGCCCAGACAGGAACAGAAGCATTGAAGAGAATCTAAGACTTTTCAAAGAAATGGGAGAAGGCAAATATCCGGAGGGAACCTATCTTCTCAGAGCAAAGCTTGACATGGCAAGCCCCAACATAAACATGAGAGACCCTGCTTTGTACAGAATAAAGTTTGCAGAGCATCCAAGAACAGGCTCAAAATGGTGCATTTATCCAATGTACGATTTTACTCATCCTATTTCTGATGCTATTGAAGGTATCACACATTCAATTTGTACTCTTGAATTTGAGGACCATAGACCTGCATACGATTGGGCATGCTCAATTGACAATATTGAGCACACTCCGCACCAATATGAATTTGCACGCCTTAATATCAACTATCTTGTAATGAGCAAGAGAAAGTTACTGCAACTTGTCAAAATGGGCATTGTAAGCGGTTGGGATGATCCAAGAATGCCTACAATAAGCGGAATAAGAAGACGCGGATACTCTCCCCAGTCAATGAGAGACTTTGTAAACCGTGTAGGGGTTGCAAAAGTTGAATCGGTTGTTGACTACTCTCTTATGGAATTTTGTGTAAGAGAAGATTTGAACAAGAGAGCTAAACGTGTTATGGCCGTTCTTGACCCAATCAAGCTCATAATTGACAACTATCCTGCAGATAAGACCGAGTTCTTTATAAGCGAAAACAATCCGGAAGATCCTTCAATGGGAACCCGTGAAATTCCTTTCACAAACGAACTTTACATTGAGAGAGAAGATTTCATGGAAATTCCGCCAAAGGGATACCACAGACTTTATGTGGGCAATGAAATCAGACTTAAAAATGCATACTACGTAAAAGCAACAAGTTTTGAAAAAGATGAAAACGGTAAAGTTACTGTTGTTCACTGTACTTATGACCCAACATCCCGTGGAGGAGAAACAGCTGACGGACGCAAAGTCAAAGGTACAAGCCATTGGGTAAGTGCAAAACATGCTGTTGATGCAGAAGTAAGACTTTACGACAAACTTTTTGCAACAGAATATCCGGGCGGAGATACAGGAAACTATCTTGATGATTTGAACCCAACCTCTCTTGTTGTTCTAAAGAATGCAAAAGTTGAGCCATCCTTGAAAGAGGCAAAACCGGGCGATTACTTGCAGTTCATAAGAAGCGGATATTTCACTCCTGACTATGACAGCACTTTGGACCATCTTGTATTTAACAGAACTGTTACTCTTAAAGATTCTTGGGCAAAACAAAAAGCCAAGATGGGTCTTTGACCTTCTTGGCTCATTAGCTTTGGGGGCTGTAACAAAAGTCAGATTTTGACTGAGAGGTTACAGCCCTTTCTTTTTGTTATCTCTCTTACCTTGTCTCTAAAGAGATTTTTGCAAGAACCTCTTTAGCCTTCTTTATTTGGTTTTACATCCAAGTCGTCTGTATTCCAAAAAAAGTCAGAACTGTCATCTCTTGACCTTGCCGGTTTGAAAGAGTCAAATCCATAAGGTTTTTTGGAAGATTTTGACATATTGTAAGATGAGGCCTTATAAGAACTTGACGACCTGAAAGACTTAGAATTTTCTCTGTCTCGTCTATTTGGCCTGTCTTGACCGGATCTCCGGTCTCTTCTATCTTGCCATTCTTGGCGGTCTTCTCTTTCGTCTCTTGAATGACGTCCAAAGCCTTCAAATTTGTCCTCGCCTCTGCCTCTATATTCTACTTGAGAGCTTCTGCGCCCGCTATAAGAGTCTTTGTCTCTGTAGTCTTTGAAGCGACGGGATCTGTCACTGTCTCTATAACGGTCCTCTTCGTAAGTTCTGTTCTCTCTATTGTCTCTTCTATAGCCTCGCCCGTCATAACTGTCATAACTGCGGCGTCTGTTGTCTCTATTGTCTCTGTTGTATCTGTTGTTGTATCTATCGTTGTATCCAACGTCTCTGCTGTCTCTATCTTCTTTGCGATAGTCTCGTAAGCGGTTGTCGTCTCTTTTACTTTTGTAGCTTCTTTCGCCTTGGCTGTCTCGACCGCTCTTGTAAGTTTTGTAAGTTCTGTCACTTCTTCTTGAAGTTCCAAACTTTCTTACACCCTGTTCACTTTTTCTTTCACTTCTTTTTTCTGAACTCTTGCCCGTACCCTTTGAGGACTTCTCTTTTGGCTCACTCCAATCCAATTTGAGTGAATCTTCATCAAATGCCATTATCCAACTCCTAGCCGTACCCTTACGGCTTTTACTAAATCCCGGAGCTTCCAGTGCTCCTGTAATCTCTTTGACTCTCAAATTTCTGAGACGTCTTTTATCCATACTAAAACTTCCAAGATTGGTAGAAAAAAGAATAAAGCCTGTCTTTTTCATCAATTTGGATAGTGCTTTTATCCAAAGGGCATAATCCCTTGATACATCAAAAGTGCTCTCCATTTTTCTGCTGTTTGAAAAACTTGGAGGGTCAAAAATGATTATATCGTATTTTTCGCCTTTCTCTAAAGCTTCTTGGACATACTTAAGTGCATCCATACACAAACATTCATAAGAAGGCCCATCGTAACCATTGTTTGCTAAATTTTCTTGTGCCCATTTTGTATAAGTTGCAGAAAGGTCAACACTTTTTACACTGTTTGCAAGCCCTGCTGCTGCATAGACAGAAAAGCTTCCCGTATAAGAAAAAAGATTGAGAACATCACAGCAAGCACTTCTTTCTTTTATGAGCATTCGTGTAAGTCTATGGTCCAAAAAGAGTCCTGTATCGACATAAGTTGTTAAATTAACTTTGAATTTAAGGTTGTTTTCCAACACTTCTACTACGATGGAAGGATCTTGTGATTTTTCATGCTGTTGGCCTGTCTCTCGTTTTGCTCTGTATGTATAAATTATATTTTCAGGCTCCAAGTACAGCATCCTGCTACAAATATCAAGACAGGATTTTTTAAGTTCTTCATCAAGAGGAGCATCTTCCTTGTAGTCTGTAACTTTTGCATACTTGCCGTAAATGTCAACTGTAACAGGGAATTGAGAAAGATTACGGTCATAAACTCTAAAACAGTTCGTGATCTCAGGAAGAAGATTGTGGCGCATTTGCTGAGCATTATTCTTTAATATTTTTCCAAAATCTTTCTCAAAATATTCCATGAGTTCTTCCAAGCCCTTATCCGGAATGTTTATCACCTGCTCGCTGATACCTTTTTCATTTTGCAGTAATCACCAAGTGTCTTTTTCGATGGGATTATATATGTTATAATCAAAAAAAGATAGTCAACCGGAGGACAATTGATGTCTGAAAACCAAAAAGACGATGTAGAGGTATTCATCCACTCTCTTGAAGAGAAAAGGGGCGGTCCTGTTGGATGGCGCACTTATTCCACTTTTTATGCTGACAGCTGTGGCATTATTCGTGAATATGGTGTTTTTCTTTATGAATCAAATAGCTGTTTTTGGTACGAAGACTTTGAGAGAACACCTCAAATATTTGGCATTCCTCTGCCCAAAAACAAAAAAGATTTGCCTTATGTAAAATTTGAAGATTTCTTTGACCCTAACAATGTAAAAGAAATTAGAATTGTCAGGAGAAAAGATGCTGTTGCTTTAGCAAAAGGCTATAAAGAACATTCAAAAATCAAGACTGCCAATGCTTTTGACAGGTTCTTTTCGCAATGTGTTACAGAGGTTGCTCTAAAAGACGGCAAAATTCTTTATTTTGAACTGCCCGATAAAACATTGCACAATAAAATAAGTCTGAATGAAAAATAAAACATAACGTAAAAAGGAGTGAAAAATGGGAGTTTTTAAGGCTTACGACATTCGCGGTATATACAACCGGGATTTTAACAAAGAAACAGCTTACAAGATTGGATATTTTCTTCCAAAACTTCTTCCTTGCGAGTTTGTAGTCGTTGGTAGAGACACAAGACTTACAAGTGATGAAATATTTGAAAATCTTTGTAATGGAATAAATGATGCCGGCGTTGATGTTTGGAACATTGGGCTTGCTACTACTCCAATGGTTTATTTCTCAACAGTATATCTTAAGGCGCAGGCATCGGTACAAATTACAGCCAGCCACAATCCAAAAGAATACAATGGAATGAAAATTTCCCGTGCCATGGCAATTCCTGTTGGCGGAGATTCCGGATTAAAAGACCTTGAAAAAATGGTTAATGAAGAGAAAATTGAACCTGTTTGTTCTTGCAAGAGAGGTCATGTAATTGAAAAAGATGTCCATGAGGCATATCTGAACTACCTCAAAGGCTTCCTGCCGGACTTGTCTGACTTGAACATCTCAATAGATTGTTCAAACGGAATGAGCAGCCTATTTGTTCACGAAATATTCGGCTCCCATGCTCATTACATTAATGACAAGCTTGACGGCAACTTCCCGGCTCATGAGCCAAACCCTCTTGATGTTGAAAACTGCAAGCAAATCATTGAAGCTGTCAAATTAAATAAGTCTGATTGTGGTGTTATCTACGACGGAGATGCTGACAGAGTAATGTTTATTGATGAAAAAGGCCGTTTTATTCAACCTGACTATGTTACCAGCATAATTGGAAACTACTATCTTTCAAAAGAAAAAGGCCCTGTGCTTGTAGACATCAGGACATCCCGCTCAACTACAGAGTATCTTCAAAAGCTTGGAGCTACAGAAGTGATTATTTGGAAAGTAGGCCATGCTTTTGCAAAAATGAAGATTAGAGAAAAACATTGTATCTTTGGCGGAGAACTTGCCGGCCACTACTATTTTAGAGATTTCAACAACTGCGACAGTGGCCTTTTGGCATCTTTACTTGTTCTTCAAACTGTTGTAGCTCTTAAGAAGCAAGGCAAAACTTTAAGCCAGCTTGTTGATGAGATTGTAGTCTATGCAAACAGCGGAGAGCACAACTTCAAACTGGAAGATAAAGACGGAGCCATGAATGCTCTTTATGAGAAGTTCTCAAAACTCAACCCAATAAAAATTCTTGATTTTGACGGTTACAGAATTGAGTTCCCAACATGGTGGTTCAACGTTCGTAAATCCAACACAGAGCCATACCTTCGTGTTGTTGCAG
>CAVGEF010000133.1:0-14016 GCA_963628205.1 Bacteroidaceae bacterium | reverse complement strand
CAACATGATCCATGAAAGCAGAAACTGGGAGGCTGTCTCCATCCATCTTATCAACCGGTTCAAGGATTGACTGAACCATCTTAACAAGTTCCGGCTTGCCTTCAAGCTTTGTTACTTCTTTTTCGTCAACTGCATTTGCCCAATCAGACGGGACTTCAATCTTTTTGAAAGCTGTTGCACCAAGGTCAATTGCCTTGTGGTTCATGTCAACAACATCCTGTCCTTTCTTGAGGTAAGACTGAGTTGCCTTTTCTTTCATGTGAGCAATTGCTTCTTCCTGTGGCATTACTTTTGCCAATGTGAAGAATGCAGACTGTAAAATTGTGTTGGTTCTCTTGCCCATGCCAATTTGCTGTGCAAGGTCAATAGCATCAATTGTATAAAGCTGAATGTTGTTCTTTGCAATATAACGCTTGGAAGCAGCATCCATGTGATGGTTAAGTTCGTCCATATTCCACTGGCAGTTAATCATATAAACGCCGTTTGGCTTGACATCCTGAACCATCTTAAAGCCCTTTGTGACATAGCTTGGGTTATGACATGCAACAAAGTCTGCCTTGTTAATGTAGTAAGGTGACTTAATTGGATTCTTTCCAAAGCGAAGGTGGCTTATTGTTACACCGCCGGTTTTCTTTGAGTCATACTGGAAGTAAGCCTGAACGAACTTGTTTGTGTAGTCTCCAATAATCTTAATGGAGTTCTTGTTTGCACCAACTGTTCCATCTCCGCCAAGACCCCAAAATTTGCATTCAATTGTGCCGGGTGCAGCTGTGTTTGGACAATCTTTGTCTTCTTCAAGGCTAAGACCTGTAACATCATCAACAATTCCAATTGTGAATGTGCGTTTTGGAGCATCTTTTGCAAGTTCTTTGTAAATTGCAAATACGCTTGCAGGAGGAGTATCCTTTGAACCAAGTCCATAACGGCCACCAATGACCTTAACATCATTAAGGCCAGCATTTGCAAAAGCTGTTACGACATCAAGGTAAAGAGGTTCGCCCTGTGCTCCCGGCTCTTTAGTTCTGTCAAGAACAGCAACTTTCTTGGCTGTCTTTGGAAGAGCAGAAACAAGGCGGTCTGCTGCAAATGGTCTGTAAAGTCTTACTTTGATGAGCCCTACTTTCTCTCCATGAGCATTAAGGTAATCAATTACTTCTTCTGCAACATCACAAATTGAACCCATGGCAATAATTACACGGTCTGCATCTTTTGCACCATAATAGTTAAAGAGCTTGTAGTCAGTTCCCAACTTGGCATTAATTTTGTCCATGTAGCTTTCAACTACACCGGGAAGTGCATCATAGTACTTGTTGCAGGCTTCTCTGTGCTGGAAGAAGATATCGCCGTTCTCATGACTTCCTCTCATGTGAGGATGTTCCGGATTAAGAGCATGTTCACGGAAAGCTTTAACTGCATCCATGTCGCACATGTCTTTCAAATCTTCGTAATCCCAAACAGCAATCTTTTGGATTTCATGGCTTGTCCTAAAACCGTCAAAGAAATTAATAAACGGAACTTTGCCTGTAAGAGCAGAAAGGTGTGCTACCGGGGCTAAGTCCATGACTTCCTGAACGTTTCCTTCACAAAGCATAGCAAAACCGGTTTGGCGACATGCCATGACATCACTATGGTCTCCAAAAATGTTAAGAGCATGAGTGGAAACTGTACGAGCACTAACGTGGAATACACAAGGAAGCTGTTCTGCAGCAATCTTGTACATGTTAGGAATCATTAGAAGAAGACCCTGAGAAGCAGTATATGTTGTTGTAATTGCACCGGATCCCAAAGCACCGTGAACAGCACCTGCTGCTCCTGCTTCAGATTGCATTTCAACAACTTTAACTTGTGTTCCAAAGATGTTCTTCAATCCATTGGCACTCCATTGGTCTACTAAGTCTGCCATTGGACTTGATGGAGTGATTGGGTAGATGGCAGCAACTTCAGAGAAAGCATAACTTACATGCGCAGCTGCATTGTTACCATCCATGGATTTCATTTTTCTTGCCATGAAAAATCCTCCTCGATTTATTTGGGCAGGATAAAAAGGGCACAAAATGCCCTTTCCACACCACTCTTTAGAATACTCATAAAACGATATATTTACAATAGAGAGGAAAGGCAAAACAACTTGTGAGAAGTTCTGAATTTTTGAAAAAGGTTTTTTCAAAAACCTCCAAAAAACTGCAAAACTGCTTACTCTTTGTATATTTGGAGTATCCTTGACAGGTAATTGACAAATCTTGTCCTGAACGCTGCAGGGCCTAAGATTTCAACAGCATTACCGCATTGGATGATTCTAAGAATAAGCTCAATGGAATTTTCTGCATCAAATGTACATTTTTGAGCACCGTTTTCCAACTTCTTGCATTCAATCTTTCCATGCGCCAATGTATCAAACGAATTAAGAGCGCTTCTTTGATGAACAAGAAGCTCAAGATGAATTTTGTCTACAACGTCATCGGAATAAAGCTGTTCCCGTTTTCTGAAAGCCTTGAGGTTGTCAGGAATAGTATATGTTTCGTTCAAAACTGTTACGCTTTTTATTGAAGAAATGTCAATTGTAACAATCTCGCTTGTGTGGCGCAGTCTTCCAGTTACAGTCATTGGATTGCGCCCTTGCTCGCCGTCTACATAACCAATGAAGTACGGGGCAAGCTCTGTCTCTTCCTCTTGAGGTAAAAAGTTTTGTGCGTCTTGCTCAGAGACCGGATTGCTCTTTGCATGTACATTGGAAGTGTGAACTATGCGAACGATTTTTCCGGAAACCCATGCATCTATAAGCGTATCCAAGAAAACATTACAGTGATACAAGGCCTCTTTTTTTGAAGCTTCTTTACTGATGTCATCAGCCAACTGCACAATATTTGCACTTATTTTGGGGGCATAAGACTGCATACCCATGGCAATTTTTCTCAATCCCGATGCCAAATGAGGATTCGTAAACTCTGAGCTGGACAAAAGAAGTTCTGCTCCCATATTGAGTGCAAGACTTTCATAAATACTCAATGCAAGAGGCTCCTCTCCCTCTTTTGGCAGAATTTTCACAAGATTTTTATCTTCGTAGATATCGCTGTATTGTTTAAGATCGTCAATGTACCGGCCAATAGTGCTTCTGTGAACACCAAGCCTCCTGGCTATTTCAGATTTTCTTAACCCTTCCGGATGACTTCTCAATATGAGTTCCAGCTGTGCAACACGCTCTCCTTTCATTAAAGCGTCACTCCTTTTGTTCCCTTTGTGTTGCATTGTTTTTGTTGCATTTACAACCTGCAACCTCAAATCAATTGTCAATTGCAACAATATGCAACATGCAGTATAATGCCCACATATGGAGAATGCAACAAAAAAGCAAAATCATGTTGAACTCACGAACGCTCTTGATGATGCAATAGAGACCAGGTTAACAAAACTTGAAACAAGTCTTGCATATCTTCAAGATACCGTAAATCAGCTAAACGATATTGTTTCCAAAGAGCAAATGCTTGTGTCCAGGCTTGCAAAACAAAATGAAATTTTAGCAAAGCGCGTTGAAGAACTTGATACAGAGGCTCGCCCAAACAGAAAGCCTCCTCATTATTGATTTATCATCTCAAAGATTTTGCAAAACCTCTTCAGTCATCTAAAGACTTTAGTGCTTTCTTGAATTGCGATGTAAATAGCGTTATGCAAAAAGCTACGGAAAGAATGTCGGCTATTGGCTCTGCAAGAAAAACTGCAAAAACTTGATTTGATGTAATGATGGCCGGAAGTATATAGATTAAAGGGATAAGCAATATAATCTTACGCATACAGGCTACCATTATGGAAGATTTAGCATACCCAAGAGATGTAAAAGCCACCTGACACGCCATTTGAATTGAAAAAAGACATGTTATTGACATATAAATTCTTAATTTTGAAGCCGTGTACGAAACAAGGGTTGCAGAGTCTGTAAAAAGAAGTGCAAACATTTGCGGGGCAACCATTATCAAAGACCACAATATAAAGGCGTACAAAAAATCCACTTTTACTAGTAGTCTAAAGGCCTTTTTAACTCTGTCTTTGTTACGTGCTCCAAAATTATAGCTTAAGATTGGCTGACAACCGTTTCCAAGGCCGTTGATAGGCAACAATGCAAATTGCATAACACTTGAACAAATTGTCATAGCTCCAACAGCCAAGTCTCCGCCGTATCTTAGCAAAGAAGCATTAAAGCATACGGAAATAATGCTTTCCGTGCTTTGCATGATAAAAGAAGCAAGACCCAATGAAATAACAGAACGTACTACCGGCCCTTGGAGTTTTAGATTTTCCTTTTTTATTTTCAAGACTGTCTTTTTGCCAAACAGGAATGTCAAAATCCATATGGCAGATAACGCTTGAGAACTTATTGTTGCAATGGCAGCGCCTTTTACTCCCAAGCCAAATGTGTATATGAAAATTGGGTCCAAAATTATGTTGCTGACAGCTCCAAGTGCAATGGTAATCATACTCATTGTTGCAAAACCCTGAGTTGTTATAAACATGTTCATGCCAAGTGTAAACTGAACAAAAATTGTACCAAGAGAATAAATTTTCAGGTACTCCAAAGCATACGGAAGAGTGTTCTCTGAGGCACCAAAGAGCAATAGTATAGGTTTGCAAAAAATGTATATAACGGCTGTCAGGATTACGGAAATGATGATTTGCAAGCTAAAACAGTTTCCCATGATAAGTTGCGCTTTTTCGTAGTCTCCACGTCCCATTGAGATAGAGGCCCGGGGTGCACCGCCGCTACCGACAAGCATTGCAAAAGCCGACACAATCAAGATTATTGGCATGCAAACGCCAAGACCTGTCAATGCAAGGTCTCCATTTTGGGGAATGTGCCCAATGTATATACGATCAACGATGTTATAAAGCATGTTGATGATTTGAGCTACGACGGTAGGAAGTGCCAATTTTGCCATAAGGCGCCCAATGCTTTCTTTTTCAAGAAAACTTTTGTCTGCATTGGTGTTGCCTTCTTTGGCCTCTGAAATAGTATTTGCTTTTTGCATGTTAATAAAAGTATAAGAACAGGCTTTGTTTGACAACAGAAATATCTGTCAATTTACCCATAAAACCACAACTGCCATAAATTCACAAAAGGCATAAAAGACTAAAAGTCAATCTGTGCACAAAGCTGTTTTTCTGTTACATTTGAAGAAGGTTCTAAGTGCATGGAATTTGCGAACCTAAGGAAGGCTTTGATGACAGAATTTGTGCATTTGCATAACCATACAGACTACTCTTTACTTGACGGAGCTGCATCCTGTTCCAAATACATTGCAAAAGCAAAAGAACTGGGAATGAAAGCTCTTGCCATAACAGATCACGGCAACATGTTTGGTGTTATGGAGTTCTACAAAGCGTGCAAAGACGCCGGAATACAGCCAATTCCGGGGTGCGAATTTTATATTGCACCGGAAGGCCGGGCAAATAAAGATGCCGCGAACCGCTATTATCATTTAATTCTTCTTGCAATGAACGACAAAGGCTATCACAACCTCATGGAGCTTAACAGCATTTCATATCTTGAAGGCTTTTATTACAAACCCAGAATTGATGAAGAAGTTCTCAAAGAACATAACGAGGGACTTATTTGTCTTTCTGCCTGTCTTGCAGGAGAAATCCCTCAAAAACTGCTCAATGATTACACAGACGAAGCATACGAAAAAGCAAAATGGTATAAAGAAGTCTTTGGAGATCGTTACTATATAGAAATACAAAACCACTTCATCAGAGAAGAAACAATCGTACTTCCAAAACTGGTTGAACTTGCAAGAAAACTTGATATTCCAATTGTCGCCACGAACGACATTCACTACATAGAAAAAGACGACTACAACGCACACGATATCCTACTTTGCATTGGAACCGTAAAAAAGAAGGCCGATACTGACCGTATGAGATTTCAAACGCAGGAATTCTACATGAAAAGCGGTGACGAAATGGCTGACCTTTTTTCTAAATATCCCAAGGCCGTTGAAAACACCGTAAAGATTGCAGAACGCTGTAAATTTGATATTCAATTCCCCGGTCCTCTGCTTCCAAGTGTTGATGTTCCACCAAAGTACAAAGATACACAAGAGTATCTTACAGCTCTTTCTTGGCAAGGTCTTGAACGGCGTTACCCCGGCTACAAAGACAACCCTCAACAGTGCAAAGTTTTGGAAGAAAGACTGAATTATGAGCTAAGCGTCATCCTTAGAATGGGCTTCGACGGTTACTATTTGATAGTCAGAGATTACATTTATTGGGCAAAAACTCACGATGTGCCGGTAGGGGCTGGAAGAGGATCAGGTGCAGGTTCCCTTGTTGCTTATTGTGTAGACATTACAAACGTAGACCCAATAGCCCATGACTTACTGTTTGAAAGATTTCTCAACCCGTCCCGTGTATCACTTCCGGACTTTGATATTGACTTTTGCTACGAAGGCCGTCAAAGCGTCATAGATTATGTAACAGATCACTACGGAGTAGACAGAGTTGGACAAATTGCAACCTTTGGAACGTTGAAAGCCAAGGCTGTAGTCAAAGATGTTGCAAGAGTTTTGGATATACCTTTTGATGAATCCAACAGAATAACAAAATTCATTTTGGATGTACTGCCGGACGAAGCCAAGGAAGCACACGTATCTTCTCTTTTGGAATGGTCTATAAGAACATCGCCGGAATTGCAGGAAATCAGAGAGCGAGGCGGAGTCTATGAAGAGCTTTTTGATGTATCACTTAGACTTGAAAACCTTGCCAGACATGTTTCAACTCATGCATGTGGTGTCGTAATTGGGAAAACAGCCCTCAAGGACTATGTTCCACTGTATCGTGATGCAAAAACAGGAAGTATTTCCACTCAATACACAATGACCTTTCTTGAACAGTGCGGGCTTGTCAAAATGGATTTCCTTGGACTTAAGACCCTAACCCTTTTAAGAAATACAGTGCGTCTTATCCATAAAACAAACCCGTCTTTTGACTTGGAAAAAATCCCTGATGACGACAAAGAAACTTTTGCAATGCTTTCAAAAGGCGACAGCATGATGGTGTTCCAGCTTGAAAGTCCCGGAATGCAAAAGAATTTGAGACTTTTGGAGCCAACAAGATTTGACGAACTGGACGCCATGGTTTCTTTGTACAGACCGGGCCCAATGCAATATATTCCGCAATACATAGACTCAAAACAGGGCAGACATGAAGTGGTTTACCCTGACCCTGACTTGGAAGACCTTCTCAAGCCAACATACGGCGTTATTGTTTACCAGGAGCAGGTTATGCGTGTAGCCCAAATAATTGCAGGGTTCTCTCTTGCAGAAGCCGATACCCTGCGCAAGATAATGGGAAAAAAGAAAAAGAAGGACATGCCGGAGCAAAGAGAAAAGTTTATAGCTGGTGCTGTAGCAATGGGCAGAGATGCTCAACACGCAGCAGACATATTCACAATGCTTGAGCCTTTTGCAAGTTATGGTTTCAACAAAAGCCATAGTGTGTGTTATACCGTTTTGGCATACAGAACAGCATACCTCAAATGCCATTATAAAGCAGAATTCATGGCTGCCAACCTTACCAACGAAATAGGCTCCGGAGACAAATACAAAGAATACCTTGATTACGTAAAAAGCATTGGCATAAAAATTCTTCCACCAAACATTAACGACTCTGAAATGTATTTCAACGTTGTTGACGGCAAACTTGTGTACGGCCTTGCCGGCATAAAGAGCGTGGGAGCTACAACCGTACAAGCAATATTAAACGAACGACAAGCCAACGGCCCTTATACCGATTTTATTAACTTTATCCGTCGTAGTGACTCAAAAGTTCTAAATTCCGGCGTTTTGGAAGGTTTAATTAATGCGGGAGCTTTTGATTCTTTTGGTCATAACCGCCCAACATTGATAAATAATTACGAAAATGTAATTAATTTTGTAAAAGAAGACAAAGAAGCCCAATTCTTTGGACAAAACCTCTTATTTGATGCCACAGAAGAACAAAGCTCACAATTTGAGATGAAGATTGCGCCGGATTACGACTTTTTGGAAAAGCTTGAAATAGAGAAAACTTACTTGGGTTTCTATGTTTCAGGCCATCCTTTGGATAAATTCAAAGAAATCTGGCAGTCTTGTGTTCGTCTTGATCTTTCAAAACCGGGGCGCATTAGAGAAGGTATAAAATATGACTTTGTAGGCATGGTAACCGAGTTCAGGGAAATTACAACCAAAACAGGTTCCAAAATGGGTCATATAGTTCTTGAAGATTATAATGGAAGATTAGAGATGACCATTTTCCCAAAGCAATGGTCATTATGCTCAATGGGAATGGCTTTGGGGAAAATAATTGGAGTGCATGGCTCTTTCAAAACTTACAATGACAAACTTGGTTTTACTGCTGACAGCGTTTTTGGAGACCCTTTGCAAATGAAACCGTCAAGACCTCTTTGTGTTTGCATGGAAATTGACCAAAGCCAAGGCAACAGAGATGCAATAAAGGAAATCCGCAAAACGTGTTCCAAACACAGGGGAACAGCAGAGCTTGTTTTTATGGTATATCCTAACACAAATGACGAAGGAGCTTTGGAAGGAAGTCCAAAAAGAGTTGTTGCATCTCCACGCTTTAACGTTGATGGCTCGCAGAATCTTATAGAAGAGCTGAAAGAGTGCCAAAGTGTATATGATGTTTATTCAGAATAAGGTATCTTAATATGGAATTTGTCAAAGGTTTATGTTCTTTTCTTGCAGGATTGGTAAGCCTGTATTCTTTTTTAATAGTCATTAGAATAATCCTCTCTTGGGTAGTTAATTTTAACAAAATAAACGACTGGAGAAGCGGATATGGAAGTTATCCTTACAACGGACCAAGAGAGCCAATGGGAGTAGAACGTATTGCCAATGCCATTGGTAAAATCACAGACCCTTATCTTAATATTTTCAAAGGCCTTACGTCTTTGAGACGTTCAAGAGTTGATTTTACGCCTGTTATAGCTCTTATTGTCCTTAACATCATACAAAGTCTTTTGTCTATGATAGCAAAAACAGGAAAAATTTCTGTTGGAGTTCTTCTTGCCATAGCCCTTGAAGGGCTGTGGAGTTCCCTGTTTGCATATTTGTTTGTACTTTTGCTTATTCTTTTACTTGTCCGCTATTTCATTGGACGCAGTAATTCATACAAATCACAAAATTGGATTAATGCACTAGACCCAATACTTGATAGCCCGGTTAAGCGTGTATATAAGATTTTCTTCAGTAAAAACGCCAATGTAGACGATCAAAAACTTGTTTTGGCATCTTTTGTCTTCTACTTTATAATATTCATTGTTCTAAGGTTTGCAGTTCGTTGGCTTGTTGAGTTTTTAGTTTCGATTTGATTTTTCATTTGGGATTTTGCTGTGTTTGTCGAGCTTCTTACACAAAGTGTTGGAGAACTTGTTGGGGTTGGTAAAAAAACTCTTTCTGATTATTCCAATATTGGAATATCAACTTTCTACGACCTCATATCAAATATCCCAAAAGCGTATGAAGACCGCAGCCAAAGAGTTTGTATTGGTAAAACCTCAAAAAGTCTTTGGGTAAATACCATTGTAAGAATCGAAAACGTAAGTACATTCGGGAAAGCCAGAAAAGACGTAAAAATAATTGTAAGAGACCAATTCAGCGGACACAAAGCCTTTCTTATGGGCTTTAACCGCCCTTTTTTGCTTAAGTCTATCTTCGTTGGCTCTTTTTATCATCTTTATGCATGTGTAGGAAAATACGGAACATCTCTACAGGCAACGCAATTTGAATTGTCGTATGTTCCTGAATCTCAAGCTTTGGATGAAACAGCAACCTCTTTTGTTCTAAACGGAGGCATTCTTCCTGTTTACGGTCTTTCAGGATCTCTTACTCAAAAATCAATAAGAAGAGATGTAAAAACCGTACTTGCAAAATATTCAAGTAAGATTGAAGACGATCTTCCGCAGTATTTGATTGATAAATATCTTCTAATGACACTGGGCAGGGCTTTTGAAGAAATTCACTTTCCATCAAGTGAAGCAGCGTTAAAAAGAGCAAGAAGAACTTTAGCTTTCAGAGAAGTTTTTTACCTTCAACTTAATACAAAAAGAAAAGTTTGTAGGACTCTTGAAAGAAAACCTATTGCCAAACTTATATCTCTAAAGGAATCTGGTTTTATAAAAACTCTCCCGTTTTCTTTAACAAGCGACCAAATAAAAGTTTTGGATGAAATTCGTACAGACATGGCAAGTGAGCACAGCATGAACAGGCTTCTTCAAGGAGATGTAGGCTCCGGGAAAACGCTTGTTGCGTGGATAAGTGCCTTACATGCTATAAATGAAGGGTACCAGGTCGCTTTTATGGCTCCAACGGAGCTTTTGGCAAGACAACATGCCCAAGTTGCAGATTCATTGTACAAGAATATCGGTATAAGAATTGCGTACTTAGACGGTGCCTTTCACGGACGACCAAGAGAAGCCCTCCTAAAAGAACTTTCTTTGGGAAATATTGATCTTCTCATTGGCACGCACGCGCTTTTTTCAAAAGATGTCATCTACAAGAATTTGCGCTATGTGATAATTGATGAGCAACACAGGTTTGGGGTTGAGCAAAGACAGGCTCTTCTTTCTAAAGGAGTAGACCCCGATGTCCTTCTTATGACAGCAACGCCAATTCCACGAACTTTAGCACTTACTGTGTTTGGAAATTTGAATGTCTCTACAATCAGAACAATGCCAAAGGGTCGTCTCCCAATTGTTACATATTTAGTGGATGAAAATAAGCGTGATGACATGTATAACGCTGTAGGTGTAGAGATGAAACGAGGCCATCAGGCTTATTTTGTGTATCCGCGTATTGATGACGAGGGCAATAGAAATCTCAGAGACGTCAAAACAATGTACGATTTCCTTTCCAGGGTTAAATATCCTTCTTACAGGGGCTCTCTTATACATAGTCGCTTGCCGGAGGATGAAAAAATTAGCATTTTGGATCGTTTTGCCCGCCATGAATTGGATTTTCTTGTTTCGACTTCTGTTGTAGAAGTAGGAATAGATGTTCCAAATGCAACCTGTATGGTAGTTGAGCATTCTGAAATGTTTGGACTATCTGCACTGCACCAGCTCAGAGGTCGCGTTGGGCGCAGTAATTTGCAAAGTTGGTGCTTTCTTGTTTACGAAAAAACAATCTCTGACGACGGCAAAAAAAGGCTCTCTGTTCTCAAGAAAACAAATGACGGGTTTGAAATTGCAGAAGAAGATCTTAAAATACGTGGCCCCGGAGAAATCGCGGGCTTGCGGCAAAGCGGCTTCTTCCACCTTAAATATGCAAATTTAGAAACCGATGTCTCTATGATGGCAACCTGTCGTGACGAAGTTGAGGCCCTTTTGCAACAAGACCCCGGCTTTTTGGAAATGGATAATGCTGTCATAAGGAAAGTTCTTGCCTTGAAACATTAGCCTTGTTATTTGTTTGAACTTATGCAATTATTTCATTGGGTAAAGAAATTGCGGGTGATGCAGGAGAGCTCTTGTGTCCATGTCTTATGAAAATAACCTCCAAATGCATTTTGTCCAAATTGGACTGGACGAAGGACTGCGTAGAGGTGAAGCATTAACCCTTGTAAAAATTGCAAAAAGAATGAAAACTCTTGGGATTTCTGTTCATGCAATTGCAACGTGCCTTAATTTAGAAGAATGCCAAGTACTGTCTTTTTTGCACAAAGAAAATGATTTTCTAAAATTTGAAACCTTGGAGAATGCGCCAAATTAGTTCACAAAAGACTTTTCAGGTGTTATTCTTTAACCATGCCCGAACAGAGCGAATTATTTACAGTAAACAAAAAACACCTGATAGGTAGACTCATTACATCAAAAGTTGCACGAGCCAAGATAGAAAGCATTGAACTCCCGGACTCTTTCTCAAGTATAACTGTTATTGATGCTTCAGATTTTGGAGACCATAACTTTATAGAAGTTATGAATGAAAAAGTTCCAATCTTTGCAAAAGATGAAGTTTCTTACAAAGGAGAACCCCTTCTTGCTGTCTTTGGAGAAGAATCAGAAGAAGTAAATCTTTTTTGCAATGCTGTAAAAATAAATTACAATACATTTTCTTACGAAGAAGACTGTCCCCTTACTTTTGGAGAGCCCTTTAACTGGTCTTTTGGAAATACAGAGGACTATTTTGTACAAGGCTCAAAAACAATTAAGACAAAATTCAGTGTAAAAAAACACCCGTGCAATTCTTTGGGAGAACAAAAAGTCTTTGCTGTTATGAATGACGGGATTATGAAAATTCAACTTGAGTCTCAATGGCCTGTTCATGTAAGAAAAACAGTTGCAAGTGTTTTGGGTTTGCCTTTTGAAAAAATCAATCTTACCCTAAATCCTTTTTATGCTCCTTTTGACCAGTTAATCATAACACCTTCCTTTCTTTCATGTATTGCAGCAAAAGCAGCAATAAAAACAGGAAAACTTGTAAGACTGTATGCTCCATTGATTTCTTGGCAACCAAAGATGGATTTTGAGTTCAAATCAGTAATTCTTTCAGATGGCAGTTGTCAAGCAGGAAGATATAAATGCACCGTTGATTTGGGAGCTTTCCCGGTATTTTCAAAAGAAGTATGCTATAACATCCTGGCCGGAATAGTTCCTGTGTATCCGCTAAAGGCTTTGGATGTCTCTGTTACAGTAGTAAGAAGTTCAACACCTCCTGCAAACTTCTTTGGAGACTTAGGTTATTCAATGGCGCTTTCTGCTATGGAAAATCATTTTTCACAAGTTGCAACGTCTTTGGGAGAGCATCCGGGGTCTTGGAAATTAGCTCGGCTGAAAGATTGTGAAAAAGAAAGCTCTCCTATAAGCGAAAGTGTAAGAGTGTCGTCTGGTTTTGAAAATCTTTCCAAAACATTTGAAGATGTTTTGAAAGCCTCTTGGTATTCAAGAAAATACGCTGTTAATGCTCAAAAATCTCTTTATATTGAACGCATGACGCCTTTTCTTAATTACAGTCGCGGAATAGGAATTGCAACAGGTGAAGGAATAATGGGATTTTCACAACAATATAATGCAGAGTCTCAATATTCTCTTGAAATGACACTTGATGAAGATAACAAAATAATAGTAAATGCTGGCATTGAAACAGAAAAAAATATGGAAGATGTCTGGAAACAGACCATCAAACAACTATTAGAAGTCAATGAAGACGATATTATTTTCAAAGACATTAATGCTCCTGACATAATAGATTTGGGACCCGCTTCTCTTTCCAGACGCGTAGGAATTGTTACAAAACTTCTTATGATAGCGTGCTCCAAACTTGCAAAGAAAAAGGCTTTTTCCAGACTTCCAATTACAGTAAAAGCCACATATGAGGCAAGTTTTGAAGACCCTCTTTATTTCAGTTCCTGTTTTGGAAGTGTTGCTGTAGAACTTCACATAGACACGGTCTCTCTTTCCCCTGTTATAGATAATATTTGGGCACGCTTTCATATGAATCGCATATTTAATATGCAAAAACTTATAAGCAAAACCAGAATTGCAATCTTTTCTGTAATAGAAGAAGTTCTTCCAAACTGGGCGGGAAACTTAAATATAAACTTGGAAATCTCTCAGGATTCAGACGAAACACCGTCATCGGTTACTGCAGCTGTACGAGCTCTTACGATGGCAGCTCTTGTAGATGCTGTCTCTCAGGCAATTGGCCATTATGTGAGTGCAATTCCTTTGACAGAGACCGCTATCCTCTCTCTTATAAGAGGTCCTGAAAAACAAGTTCAAGGTTCTGAAAAAGAGCCAAATAAGGAAGTAGAAACAGCAGAGGCTGTAGAAGAAATCATTGAAAAAGACAATCAGGAAGATATAGAAGATAAAGATATAAACATTGATGAAGTTGTAACGGACCGGGAACAAAAAGACCTGCCTTCAACAAATACAGAGCCTTCAGAAACAAAAACTTCAGAAGAAGAGGTCTCAAAGGACATAGAGGGTAAAAATGAAACTTAACTGCACTGTAAATGGAAATCAGCTGT
>CAVGEF010000132.1:2954-7571 GCA_963628205.1 Bacteroidaceae bacterium | reverse complement strand
AAATATATACTCTTTAAGAGTACACTCTTTTGATTGAAAAACAAAACGTTAAACAAACAAAATGAAATTTTCTTTTCAGAAATTTTTTGCAAAACTTCCTAAAAACCTCTGATACAAACTTTATCTATGCTTTTGCCAAGTTCCTCTGCAAAACTCTCAAGCTCTTCATAAGTATATTGCTCAGTATTTTTCAAATGCTCATCCAATGTTACTTTTGGATTAAAACGTTGCAAGTAAAGCTTCTTTGCACCTTTAAGCCACGCTCCCAAAGACTTGAAATCTTTTGAAAGCACAACGCTTTTTTCACATGTTATCCTGAACTCGTAATCAGGAGCACTGTTTTTGACTATGCAAACTGCCTTCTCAATGTCTTTGACATGTGAAAACCCCACTTTTTCATATCTCAAGGCACTTGTTTTCACGTCCATAGCCACATAGTCTAAAAGCCCGTCTTTAAGCAAATTTTCCAAGACGAGTGGAAAACTCCCGTTAGTATCCAATTTGGTTTTAAGCCCTAAGTCTTTCACTTTTTCAAGAAAAGCAGGAAGACCGGGCTGTAAACAAGGCTCACCTCCTGAGACAACTACAGCATCCAAAAGACTTTTTCTTTGATTAATGTAGTCAAGCACTTCCTGCACAGTAAAACTGTCAGCTGTCTCAAATCTTGAAGGCTCTACAAGAGAAGGATTATGACAATAAGGACATTTGAAGTTGCAACCGCGAGTGAAAACAGTGCAAGCAACAAAACCCGGATAGTTGACCGAGTCAACTTTGACAAGGCCCCCTATCCTAAAGTTCTTATCGTTCAGCATTTGTTAGCCCAACTTACAATTGCTCCGGCTCCCTGGATGGCGTTGTTTTTATCACCTCCAACAAAAAGAACTGGAACAGACATCACGCCGTATTCTGTAGCCATACCCGCATTTTCTTGGGCATCAATGACTTTATAGGCTATCTTTTTTCTATCTAATGCAGCTTTTGCTGTTGGGCAATTAGGACATTTCTTTGTTGTAAAAAGAATGTTCTCTCCGCCATTAGAAGATTTCTTGCAAGAGCCCTTTGACTTTATCTTGGAATCAGAGGAGTCCTTCTTATTGCAAGAGCACGGCTCTTTGTCATGTGCTTTGGCAAAGTCGTAAGTCTCTCTGTCTTTGAATTCTTGTGCTTTTCCGGTGTTCCAGTTTTGTACAGGTCTGTAGTAACCGGTAATTCTGGAGTAAACTTCTGTAGGCTTACCACATGTAGGACAAGAATACTGCTCTCCGGTGATGTATCCGTGGTCCTTACAAATAGAGTATGTTGGGCTTATAGTAAAGTATGGGAGCTGATAATTGTTTGCAATTTTTCTTACCAAAGATGCAACAGCTTCCCAACTTGTAGGTTGCTCTCCAAGAAATACATGGAATACTGTTCCACTTGTGTATTTAACTTGAAGATTATCTTGAATATCCATGGCTTTGAAGAGGTCATCTGTAAAGCCAACAGGAAGATTTGAAGAGTTTGTGTAATAAGGAGACTCTTCTGTTCCGGCTGTGATGATGTTTGGATATCTTTTCTTGTCATGAAGAGCAAGTCTGTAAGAAGTGCTTTCTGCAGGAGTTGCCTCAAGGTTATACAAATCACCGTAAAGCTCCTGATAGTCACTGAGGCGCTCTCTCATGTGGTCAAGGACCTGTGCTGTGAAACGCTGTCCTCTTTCGTCTGTCAAGTCGCATTTGAGCCATTGAGCGTTAAGACATGTTTCATTCATTCCAACAAGTCCAATAGTACTGAAGTGGTTATCAAAAGTTCCGAGGTATCTCTTTGTGTATGGATAAAGTCCGTTTTCCAGAAACTTTGTTATTGTTGTTCTCTTGACTTTGAGAGACCTTGCTGCAATATCCATGAGTTTATCGAGCCTTGTATAGAAATCTTTTTCATCTTTGGCAAGATATGCAAGACGAGGCATATTGAGCGTTACAACACCAATAGAACCTGTTGACTCTCCGCTTCCAAAGAAACCGCCGCTCTTTTTCCTGAGTTCTCTTAAATCAAGTCTTAAACGGCAACACATACTTCTAACATCACTTGGCTCCATTTCTGTGTTACCAATATAGTTGGAAAAATAAGGTGTTCCATACTTCATTGTCATAGAGAAAAGAAGCCTGTTGTTTGGAGTGTCTGACCAATCAAAGTTCTTTGTAAGAGAGTATGTTGGAATAGGATACTGGAAACCGCGTCCATTGGCATCTCCTTCAAGCATAGTCTCAAGAAATGCTCTATTGACCATATCCATTTCTTTTTGGCAGTCACCGTATGTGAAATCCTGGTCCTCACCGCCTACAATTGCAGGAAGGTCCTTCAAATCAGGGGGAGCTGTCCAGTCAAGTGTTATATTGGAAAACGGTGCCTGAGTTCCCCAACGAGACGGAGTATTTACACCAAAAATAAAACTGCTTACACACTGTTTTACTTCTTTATAGCTGAGATTTTCAGCCTTGACGAAAGCTGCAAGATAAGTATCAAAAGAGCTGAATGCCTGTGCGCCTGCCCACTCGTTTTGCATGATACCAATGAAGTTGACCATTTGGTTACACAAAGTTGAAAGGTGACGTGCCGGACGGGAAGAAATCTTTCCTTCTACTCCGCCAAGACCTTCTTTTATGAGCTGCTTAAGGCTCCACCCTGCACAATAGCCCGATAGCATGGAAAGGTCATGAAGATGGAGATCTGCATTTCTATGAGCCTGGCCAATTTCTTCATCATAGATTTGTGAAAGCCAATAGTTGGCTGTAATTGCACCGCTGTTTGAAAGAATAAGTCCGCCAATGCTGTAGTTAACAGTACTGTTTTCTTTGACACGCCAGTCATCGGCCTTAAGATAGCCGTCGACGGTCTTTTTGTAGTCAATCATTGTTTGCTCTGCATTTCTTACATTCTCGTGCTGTTTGCGGTACAGAATATATGCTTTTGCAACATCTCCATAGCCACATAGTGCAAGCGTGGTTTCTACGCTATCTTGAATGGATTCAACATCAATGGCATCGTCTTTGACTTTTGAGCCAAAATCAGCTGCGGCTCTTAAAGCAATAAGTCCAACAATTTGTCTGTTGGTCTCTTTTCCGGTGGCCTCAAAAGCTCTTGAGATTGCATTTTCAATTCTTGAAATTTCAAAATCGACTCTGGAGCCGTCTCTCTTGATTACAGTGCTTATCACAATTTTCCTCCATATCATTAAATAGCGTTGAAAAATATAGCTAAGATAGTGAAAAGCCACTAACTTAGCACTTTTATCTTTTTCATCTACACAACATATAGTGTTACATAACTGTGTGTTACGCAATAACTAGTACACTGTAAACGATATGCCTGTCAACATCTTTTTTGCATTTTTTAGAATTTTTTGCAAAAAACCCGTTAAAAAGATTTGAAAAAAAGACTGCGGCAAGTGCCGCAGTCCAATACGTCTCAAATTGTTTTAAGATGTGTCTTAAGCTTTAATCTCTTGAGCTTTTTTTGTTTCAGCTTCAATACGTTCTTCAATTTTCTTTTGGAACTCTTGTGCTTTTTCAGGATTGGAAATAATAAAAGCTTTGCTGAAATAAACTTCTTCAGCTCTTAATTCTTCTCTGACAACAGAAGGAGGAAGCATGATGTCCTGATCTGTGTCCCAATAATAAGTGTCAATAATTTTTTTGATTTGTCTTTTTCTCATGCCTTGAAGATACCACGCAAAACACACTTTTGCAATTATCTGAGAGTGTTTGAGAACTTGTTTATGAACTTGAGGTTTGGTTTCAAGAGAGTCTTTATATGCTCTTATGAGGTTTTATGAAAAATGTTGTTCCTCAATTGTTGTTTTCCCACTTGAAAAACAACGAGAAAAAAAACTACACTGCCATACTCTTTTTGAGTAGTATATTCAGTAGTTTTTGAAAACTCTCTTTGCAGTTTTGAAAAACATTGACAGGAGGAATTTAAGATGAAGAAATGGGTATGTCCAATATGCGGATACGTACACGAAGGCAATGAACCACCTGCATTTTGTCCACAATGCAAATGCCCCGGAAATAAATTCACAGAGCAAAAAGGGCAAATGACGTGGGCATCGGAACACGTTTTAGGCGTTGGAAAACAATTTGGAGCCGATGTCCCGGAACAAGTCCAAAAAGAAATCATTGACGGGCTTAGAGCTAACTTTGAAGGCGAATGTTGCGAAGTAGGAATGTACCTTGCAATGGCACGCGTTGCTCATCGTGAAGGCTACCCGGAAATTGGAATGTATTGGGAGAAAGCAGGTCTCGAAGAAGCCGAGCATGCTGCAAAGTTTGCTGAACTTCTTGGAGAAATCGTCACAGACAGCACAAAGAAAAACCTGCAAATGCGTGTTGAAGCTGAAAACGGTGCAACAATGGGCAAAACAGAGCTTGCAAAACTTGCAAAGAAGTATAACCTTGATGCAATTCATGACACTGTCCATGAAATGGCAAGAGATGAAGCCCGCCACGGCAAAGCTTTTGAAAGTCTTCTTGCCCGCTATTTTGAGAAATAAGACATAGTTTGGTTTGGAGGTTTTTGCAAAAAGAGCCGTACAAAGGCAGTTTTGCAAAAACCTCTTTGGTTAAAAAAGGGACTGTT
>CAVGEF010000132.1:0-2944 GCA_963628205.1 Bacteroidaceae bacterium | reverse complement strand
CTGTTGCAAAAGTCAAAACCTAAGCAACAGTCTTTTTTTCAAAAAATGTGCAACGCATTATTTTCTTTTCTTGCGTTTATTGACAGCTTGAGACAAAAGATACTCTATTTGCCCATTAAGACTACGAAAATCATCTTGTGCCCAAGCTGACAAGTCATCAAATAACGTTTTTGAAAGCCTTAGAGGAACTTGTTTTTTATCTTTGTTTTGCTCAATTTTCTCAGGCTCTGTCATGTTGCATAATCCTAATAAATTGAACCGGCATTGAGAACAGGACTTGCCTCTTTGTTTCCGCAAAGAACAACAAGAAGATTGGAAACCATTTGTGCTTTGCGCTCTTCGTCAAGATTTACAATATCATCGTTTTTAAGCCGGTCCAAAGCCATCTCTACCATGCTCACAGCACCTTCAACAATTTTTCTGCGGGCAGCGATAATTGCAACAGCCTGTTGTCGTTGGAGCATTGCAGCTGCAATTTCCGGAGCATACGCAATTTGGTTAAGTCTGACTTCAACAATTTCAATCCCTGCATCTTCCACTTTATGAGAAAGTTCTTCTTTCATGCTTTGGGCAATAAGACTTGCAGAGCCACGCAAAGTAAGTTCCGCTGCTTCGTTGTCTTCATCTTCATCATCATCGATAATGTCATAAGGATAAAGTCTTGCAACATTTCTAATGATGGAATCAGTTTGATTGGAAAGATACTCAATGTAATTGTCTATATTGATTACTGCTTTTGTTGCATTTACGACTTTCCAAATGACAATAGCACCAATTTCAATTGGATTTCCAAGCTTGTCATTAACTTTTTGAGTACCGTTTACAAAAGTTGAAAGTTTTGTAGAAATCTTTTTAGAAACAGAAGAAGAAGGGAAATCAGGAACATTTTCTCCCTGTTTCTTTGACAACGAAGCTTTTTTGGCAGCCTCTTCATCTCTGGTTCTGGGATAAATTGCACTGCAAAACGGATTTACAAAATGATAGCCGCTTTCATAGATTGTACCGTAATATTTACCAAATAATGACAGAACTAGGGCCTCGTTTGGTTTTATAATTTTCAACCCTGCAAAAAACATTGATGTAACTGTAATTAAAACAGCACACAAAATTACAATAACTGTGCCAAAAGCAGAAACACCTTTTTCAAGAAGAATGCACCCCCAAATTATTCCTGCGATTTCCGCAAGACACAAGAGTATAAGCAAGAATAAGACAACAAATCCGCTTTTTGTTTTCAAAGCTTTTTCTTCTTTGAAATTCTGAACCATTGAAGCCATAGAAGCGCCCCCTTATAAAAATCTTTTTGATATCAAAATGATATCATAGACCAATGCTCTTGTCCATATCATTGTCAAGAAAACATGAGAATAATATAATGGGCTCCAAAATAATATCGGCTTAAAAGATATCGGCCTGAAAAAGATATCGGCTTGAAAAATCGAAAAAGGCTTTAGCGTTGTGCCGGCTTTGTGCGGAGGGATTTATGATAGAAGAAAAAAACAAGATAGGTCTTTTCACATGCGTGACAATAATAGTTGGAAGTATGATTGGAAGTGCAATTTTCTCGCTTTCAGGGCTCACAATGTACAAGGCGGGACCTGCTGCCATACTTTCATGGATTCTTGCAGCTTTGATAATGCTAGTGTACGGCCTTGTTTGTGCAGAGCTCTCTACCAGATTTCCAAAATCAGGAGGGGTTTTTGTTTTCCCGTCAAAAGCGTTGGGCAAAAACGGTAAAGACAGCACATTTTGGGGTTGGATTTCTACGTGGGGGTACATTAATGCAAACATTGTTGCCGTGGCTTTTGCTGCAATATATGTTGCAACTTATTTAGGCGCCGGATTTCAACTTCCAAACGGGATGCAAATTCCGCTTGCAATTATAACAGTTGCAATATGCCTTCTCTTAAACTCAATTAAGTTCTCGGTAGCAGGAAAGTTAAACAGCATCTTGGTTGGCGCTCTCATAGCGTCACTGAGTGTATATGTAATAGCCTGTTTTTGCGGTGGAAACTGGAACAGCTTTATGCTTGAACCTTTCTTTACACAAGGCAAAACCGGGACATTTGGTTTTATGGCGGCAGTTCCTACTGCCATGGTGGGATACGGCTCCATTGTGGCTATTGCTTTCATGGTATCTGAAGTGAAAAATCCTTCAAAAAATGTTCCCAAAGCTGTGCTTATTGCCATGTCTATTGTAGCTGCAATCTATATTCTTATTATTTTGGCTACATTGGGTCTTGTTTCTGCTTCTTTCTTGGATGATAACCCCGGTATGCGCTATATACCTCTTTATGCTGCATGTTTTACAAAACTCACACATTTTCCATGGCTTGCAAAAGTTGTTTCCATTGCTGCAATACTGGCTCTTGTAACTACTATATTAGTGGTATTGGCGCTTACAGGAAGAGCAATTCAGGCTGCATCCATGGATGGTATTCTTCCTAAAGTATTTGCAAAATCAAACAAGTTTGGAGTTCCGGCTGTTGCAACGACGGCTGTTGCTGTTTTGTCTGCCATCATTTCGTGTTTTCCTTCTTTTACAGAACAAATTGTTGGTTTTGGTACCCTTTTTGCAGCTGTTACTATTTCCATTAATATAGTCTCTCTATATGTTGCAAGACACAAGAATCCTTCTTTAGACGGTATTTTCACTGCCCCAGGAGGCAAGGTCGTGCCTGCTCTTTCTCTTGTCTTAATCATTTTATGTTATATCCCGGACATCATCTCCGGAGGATGGATTATTTGGGCATACACGATTGCATGGTATGCTCTTGGATTTGGAATATTCAAATTAAGTAGATTTTTGCAAAATGAGCTTTGTGAAGATTAGATTTGCCTTTGCAAGATATTTGCGAGATAAAAGACATTTCTGAAAATTAAAATAAGGTTTTGTGTATTATGAAGTTAGAAGAAATGTTCTTTTAGATGCAAAGGCAAAGGC
>CAVGEF010000131.1:10162-15934 GCA_963628205.1 Bacteroidaceae bacterium | reverse complement strand
GCACTACGTTCTATAAAACGTCTTATTTGAAGGACTTTACCCAAGAATATTTGAACGAATATCTTTCTCAAAAAGGAAGAAGTGCTGTTATGGTAAAAATTGAGAATTCTCCGGTTATAGGTTGTGCTATAGGTGGCTTAACTCTGTAAGAGAATTGGTTTTCCAGTCGATTTACATTTCAAAGTTGTTCTCAATGCCGCTCTCGTTCTCAATGCCACTTTCGTTCTCAATGCTGCTCTCAAGTTTATTTTCAATTAGCATAGTTGCTGTAGAAAGTATTTCATTTGAATGTTTTTTTGCAATATCAAGTGCAAAATTTTCCATCTTTTTAATCGTTGCGGTGTCTGTTTCATCCATCTTTATTTCAATGTCCAGTGGCTCATCTATGCGTCTGTAATCAACATCACACATGTTTTCCAACACATAATCTACTGTACGTTTTTGGGCTGTTGAATACATTGGGCTAACGTGGTCTACCCAACTTAGAAGACCAAATGTTTCTTCAAGTGACATTGTGTGATTTTTTCCTGAAGTACTGAATGAGATTACATGAAATTTTTTGCAGTTTGGATAGAGCTTTTTTGCTTCTACATAAGCAAATAATGCAGGATTATTTGCAACAACTCCTCCGTCTGTCAAAATGTGCCCGTTTTTTATAATTGGTGCAAAATAAGTAGGAGCTGCGCTTGTAGCTCTTGCTGCATCTTTTACAGGAAATTCTTTATCTACGTAACTTCTTAATAAAACAGGACTTCCGGTGAGAAGGTCATAACTCATAATTAGTGTTGGAACTGTTGCCTGTTCAAGAATTGATTGACCAAACCACTGCTCCAGCATCATTTCTATTCCAATTGCAGGATATTTTGTTGATGTTATTTTTCTAAGGCCTGTAAATGTTGATGTTGGAAAAATTGTTTTCCCCATACAGACATATTGCTCCAAAATATCATCCAAATTTACTTGCGGTGCATTTTTGCAAATTTTGTACCCAAAAGAAGTCGGACATGTCAGAGCAAGTGAAATAAGACCGCCTGTAGAAGTTCCTGAGACCAAATCAAAATAAGAGTCAAGACTGTCTTTTCCTCCGCATCTTCTTATTTCTTCTTCAAGCTTTTTTATGAGAACCATTGGAATTATGCCTCTCATACCACCGCCATCTATACAAAGAATAAATCTTTCTTCCGGTTTCTCTTCTCTAGGTTCTTCCTTGGGCTCATTTGTTGGTTCTTCTTTGGGTGCTTCAAGAGCAAGAAGTTCTACATTTTCTTTATCTTTTTTTGATTCAATTCTTTTATTTTTATATTCTTGTATTTTTGCTTTTATAGATTTAAGCAGTTCCAATATTCTCATGTAGCTAAAAATGATATATTTATTGTTAAGGGTCAAGAGAAATGAAACTAAAAGATGAAGTAGATATAAATTCTGATTATTCTTGCTCCAACTTATCTTGTGCTGATTTATTTGGCTTGTATTCTCATTGCATGTTGTGCCCAAACAAATGCAATGTTGATAGAAATGCCGGCAATGTTGGGCGTTGTGGGCAGACAAGTCAAATAAGAATTGCATGGGTTGGGTTACATAGAGGAGAAGAGCCTCCTATTTCAGGTGAAAAAGGCTCCGGAATGATATTTTTTTGCGGATGCCCTTTACACTGTCAGTACTGCCAAAACTATCAAATCAGCGGGTTTTGCGAAAATGCTTCACATTATGACGGTATTGTTGTCTCTGAAAGCCAACTTGCTACTTTAATGCTTGATTTGCAGGATTTTGGAGCATCTTCAATTAATTTAGTTACAGGAACACATTATATCCCGTCTATCATTGTTGCTTTACAGGAAGCAAAAAACAAAGGCTTAAAACTTCCCATTGTTTGGAATTCTTCAGGCTATGAGATCCTTGATGCTCTTGAGCTCATTGATCCTTTTATTGATTTGTATCTTTTGGATGCCAAGACACTAAATCAAAATGTGGCTTCTACTTTTTGCGGTCTTGGAAAATACTCCGGTTCTATAGGTCCTGTTATGTTCTTTCTTAAAGAACGGCATCCTAAGACAATACTTGAGGGCAGAGTAGACGGTGTTTTGATTCGTCATCTTGTGTTTCCTGGTACATTAGACAGTACAATGGATTTTTTGGAATGGTTTGCAGCGAATTTTAAGGATAATTTTTATTTGTCTCTTATGACTCAATTTGTGCCGCCTCTTGACGACCCTGGTTTTCCAAAAATTACAAAAGAAGAATACTCTTTACTGCTTGACGCTCTTGATAATTTTGAAATTGACGGTTTTGTACAGGAAATGTCTGACAACGAAATTCTTTGGATTCCTGATTTTAGAAAAGATGAGCCTTTTCCTGAAAGTTTTGCAAATGCACTGCCTTCTTTCTTGAAGTTAAAGAAGGTTTTTGCAAAAGCTTGAAGAGAAACATATTGCATTTGGATGTACAAAAATATCAGCTTATAGTCGTGCCTACAAAAGGCTCTCCGTTAAGTATTGCAATTGTGTTGTCCATGTTGCGACCGTCTGCACAAATGACTTTTATGCCACTTTCTTGCGCAAGTTTTGATGCAATTGGGTCAAATGGGACGTTGTTGCCGGGAATCCATGTGTCTCCCACCATTTTGCGAAAATCATTCCATGTTATGTTTTCAATTGGAGTTGCATTTGGGTCTTTTCGAGGGTCTGCTGTGTAAATTTGAGCAACGTTGGAAAGGTTTATGACAGTTTTTGCTCCAAAACGGCGCGCAAGGTAGACAGCATCATTGTCTGTTGAAAATCCCGGTTTCCATCCGCCTGCAACAAGAACACGACCGTTGAATTCAATTGAGCCGGAAGTTGGGTCTGTTACAAGGTCATCTTTACAAAAATCTCCAAAAATTGATTTTACAAGTTCTCCGTTAAGGTGTGTGGCTCTGATTCCAATCCAGTCTTGTACGTCAGCATTTTGTTGTGATTCTTCAATAACTGTGCGGTATGCTTTTTGGTATACACGGGCAGGTGCGCCACCTCCGCAAACAAAAATGAGTTTTGAATTTGCATTGGCTTTCAAATATGCTGTCATTTTATCCAAAAATGTTGTAAGAAATTCGCAATTGACGTTATCAGGTGCTATGATTGAGCCACCTACAGAAAGAACAAAAATGCTCATGGAAAATCTCCTCTTTGTTGTGCTTTTGTGATTTTAGTGTTTGAGTGGCCTTGTGACAAGATTAGCGTCAAGATTTGCAGTACGTTTTGCAGTACGTTTTTGAAAAATGAGTTTTGTGGAAAAATCATGCAAATTGTTCCTGCATGGCTCAGGCGAATGCAGGAACAATTTGATTTGTATGGAAAGAATAGGGCCTTTAGAAAGTCTGCGTTATTTGTCTACGTTATTGGGACTATTAAAAACCCCGCACTATCAAGTAATAAAAAATCAGAATACTATTGCACCTCCTTCATTGTCTTACTTGGATTTCTCTTTTTTGACTTCTTCGAGTTCCGGTTCTGTTTTTTCTTCCGGGATATCGACCGTACATTCTAAATCTTCCTTTGGCATGTCCTTTTCCATGTCTTCTGTGCTTGCCAAAAGTTCATTGAGAGATTCTTTTTCTGAGAAATTGGTTTCTTCGATGTCTTTTTGAGATAGCTGTGCAGGTGTAACAGATTTTTCATTTTTCTTTTTCTCTATAGTTTGTTGCTTGCTTTCTTGAGAAAGGTTTTTGTCTTGACGTTCAGGCTGGAATTCAATGTGCTCTGCTATGATAGAGACAGTCTCATGCGGAATCCCGTTAGTTTGCCACTGCATTTGGCGCAATCTTCCAACCACGCGAACACCTCGTCCTTTTTTCAGATAATTCATACATGCTTGTACTGACGAGCCAAAAACTTCAACGATGAAAAATGATGTATCAGCTGTCCACGCTCCATTTTTCAAATAATAGCGATTATTTGCTATTGAGAACTGACATTTTCTGAAGTCTCCTCCAAAAATGATTTCTTTGGGATCTCTTGTGAGATTCCCTTCTACGAGAACTGTGTTTAAGTTGTTCATAGACTACTCCTGTAAAGGGCCGGTCTTAGGACCAAAGAGAGAACATCTGTACACAACAGACTTTATGTTCTGTTTTCCCTTCAATAGTCTAAGTACAAAAAACATGTCATTTTCATTCACGATTTACTTTAATAATGTAAAGATTACTTTTTCCTGTCCGCCACAAATCATGCCCAAGTCAGACGAAGATTCAAGTGTAAAATCTTTTAGTAAGAAGTCTGTATTGTATTTCATCATTTGTTTTGCAATCTCAATTGAAGCTTTTTCTATTGCGCCACCGCCAATTGTGCCATGCAAAGTCCCATTTGATTCAACAAAAAGCTGGCTTCCAACAGAGCGCGGAGCAGAACCGTGTTTTTCAACAATTCTTACATCTACGCCGGATTTATATGCCATAGCGTGTAAAATTTGAGGTTCAATTGTGACTAACTCTTTATTTGTACGAAAAACTGAAATAATTTCAGCCATGATTGAAATTGCAATTTCCTGAGGGGTAACAGCTCCAATTTTTAAGCCAATGGGGGAGTGTACCTTATCTAATTGCTCCTGAGAAAATCCTTTTTCGCTCATTTTATCCATCGTTGCAGCAACTTTGTTTTTGGAACCAATCATTCCTATATAGGAATTATTATGGGTAAAAGCATACTCCAAGCATGCTGCATCATATGTATGAGCATGCGTGACAATGACATAATATGGAGCACATACATCATAATCTGCTTTAAGAATTTCCTCATAAGGCATTGTTATGCGAAAAGCGAGGGGAAATCTTTCTTGTGTACAAACATCGCATCGTTCGTCTGCAACAGTAATTTCCATATCCTGTAAGACAGCAAGGTCATAAAGAGCTTTTGAAACATGACCGGCACCAAAAACAAAAAGATGTGGTTTTAGTTTGATTAGTTCTTTGAGAATTTGACCCCCGGAAACATTAGGCTTAACAATTCTGGTTGCAACGACTTTGTCATTTTGGAGAATTTGCATGTTCCCGGTTGTAAGGTCTGTTATGCGCTGTACGTCTCCCATTTTCAAAGCATTTAACAATTTCTCATAAAAGGCATTGCGCACTTTGAGATTTTCACTTTGCTGAACATTAGTTGAACAATTATTCACTTAAAATCTCCTTTAAGCATTCCAAAGTTATGTCAATTTCTTCTTTTGTCGTAAAAGGCCCCGGAGAAAAACGCAATGTGCCGTTTGGAAACGTCCCAAGGCTTTTATGTGCAGCAGGGGAGCAATGCAGGCCAACCCTGGTTTCAATACCCTGCCTTTCAAGCAATTGTGCAGAAATATATGATATGTCTTTTTTTTGAGAGACTGTAGAGATGACATTGGTTCTTTTGTTTTTGTTTGAATTGTCAAGTTTGGCACCCACAATTTCAATGTCGTCAATAGACTCCAAGCCTTTGTATAAAAGTTCAGTTGCAATGTTCATTTGAGATTTTAGTTTTTCAAGATTGGAAAGAGTAAACTCTACAGCTTTTGCAAAACCAAGAATGCCCGGTAAATTCAAAGTCCCGGCTTCAAGTCTGTCCGGCAATGAATGGGGAATTTCTTCACTGTCACTTTCAGAGCCGGTTCCTCCAACAATTAGAGGTTCCATTGACAAAGCAATATCGTGCCTGAGAACCATTCCTCCAATGCCTTCCGGTCCAAGAAAACCTTTGTGTGCTGTAAAACAAATACCACTGGCATTCAAAGAATTCATTTTTAAGTCTATGAAAGGGGATGCCTGTGCAC
>CAVGEF010000131.1:9584-10152 GCA_963628205.1 Bacteroidaceae bacterium | reverse complement strand
CCTGTGCACTGTCTATAAAAAAAAGAAGGTTGTGTTTTTTTGCAATGTCAGCTAATTCTTGTATATTTTCTACGTGGCCCGATACATTCCCGCAGGCATTTATAATCATTGCTTTTGTATTTGGAAGTATGAGTTTTTCAACTTCGTCTGTTTTTGAATAGCCTTGAGATGTTGCAGGAATTCTGGAAAAAGGAATTTTGCATTGCACAAGAGGTCTCATTACGGCATTGTGCTCGCTTGATGTAACAATAACATGACAAAAGCGGGGACCGTTTTTATCATAAAAAGGTTTGAGAATGCCCTTGATAACCCAATTCAATGATTCTGTAACAGAGCGTGTGAAAATTACATCCTCAGGTCTGTCATGGCCGTAGAACGATGCCAAAGTCTTACGCAAAGAATAGACTTCTTCAAAAAGCGTAAAGGCGCGCTCGCTTTCTGTTCTGTTTGGGTTCAGACAGTCATTTTCCAAAAAACCGGACATTGTTTTGCAAATATCCGGAGCCTTGGGAAAAGACGTTGCAGCATTATCAAGATATATTCTTTTTTTCATATTATCTTCCAACCG
>CAVGEF010000131.1:0-9574 GCA_963628205.1 Bacteroidaceae bacterium | reverse complement strand
AAATGGTTTTTGAAAAAGTGACTTAAAAGCTCAACTTTCCACAACTCTTTAGATTTTTCCAAAACCACTACAACAATGGTAACACAAAAGGCTCGTAGTCACAACTTTTCCATGTCACAACTTTCCATTGCATTAATGAAAGGATTATGGTAATCTAGCCGGCACAAAGGAGCATTTGTATGAAATCAACAATTGAGAACTCAAGAGGTTTGTCAAAAGAGAAAATTCTTTTGATTATAACCGGTTGTGTGGTGGGAATTGCAGCAGTCCTTCTTACGATTTTTGGAAATCCCGGGAATATGGGATTTTGTATTGCATGTTTTATCAGAGACATCTCCGGAGCAGTAGGGCTTCATAATGCAAAAGCCGTACAGTATTTAAGACCTGAAATCATTGGACTTGTGTTGGGGTCTTTCATTGTAAGCTTGGCAAAAGGTGAATTTAAGCCACGTGGAGGCTCATCTCCAATGCTTCGTTTCATGATTGCTTTTTGCGTTATGATTGGAGCTCTTGTGTTTCTTGGATGTCCTCTTAGAATGGTTCTCAGGCTTGCAGCAGGGGACCTCAATGCACTGGTTGCTCTTGTAGGATTTGCCTGTGGAATTGCAATTGGCTGTTATTTCCTTAACAATGGATTTTCTCTTGGCAAAGCTTATCCTCAAAACGCACTTGAAGGGGCATCCCTTCCTGCAATAAATGTAGGACTTCTTATTCTTGCTGTTTGTGGAACAACTCTTCTTTCATATTCTGAGACCGGCCCGGGTTCCAAACATGCACCTCTTATTCTTGCACTCGCCTGTGGTCTTATTGTTGGCATTCTTGCTCAAAGGTCCAGAATGTGTTTTGCAGGTGGAATAAGAGACGTCATTCTTCTTAAAGACTGGAGCCTTACACTTGGATTTGTTGCAGTATTTGTTTCAGCACTTGTTTTTAATCTCATTGCCGGAAAATTCAGCCTTGGATTTACAAATCAGCCGGTTGCACATGCACAGCACATTTGGAACTTCCTTGGAATGGTCGTTGTGGGACTTGGTTCTGTCATGCTTGGCGGATGTCCTTTAAGACAGCTTATTCTTGCAGGTGAAGGCAATTCCGACAGCAGTATAGCTGTTCTTGGTTTTGCTGTAGGTGCTGCATTTGCACACAATTTTGGACTTGCAAGTTCAGCGGCATCGGAGACCAGCGTTGGCGGCCCCGGCACAAATGGAAAAGTTGCTGTTTTCATTTGTCTTGCATTCTTATTGATTGTTGCATGCGTGAAAACATTTGCGCTTAATTCGGAAAAGAAATCTGCTTGATTTAAGCCGATTATAAGGTTTTTGCAAAAACCTTTGGGAGATAAAAATGTTGGAATTAGATTTGAAAGGACTTAGTTGTCCGGAACCTGTAGTAAAAACGAAAAAGGCACTTAAAGAAAATCCCCAAGGATTAATTTCTATTGTCGATAACCGTGCAGCGCTGGAAAATGTATCTAGATTTGGACGTGCTATGGGGTATAAAGTAGACGCTGTGGAGAAAGACGGCGCATGGAGAATCAAAATAGCAAAGTAATAACATCAAAATCTCTTAGACAAGTGACATGTGTTGCTACTTTTGAAAATCATTATAAAGCAATGCTTTTTAAGAAGGGGATGGGTGAAGGATGTGTTCTTAAACCCGTTCCCCGACTGCTTTCCTCTTCTTGCGGGACAGCAGCTTTTTTTTCACTTCAAAACGGACAGTTGAATCTTACAGAAGAGCTTAAAAGTTTGGTAGATGCCATTTACCGCATTGAAGGCAAAGAAGGAGACAAAGATGGAAGATTCGTTGAAATATACAAATAGTACAGCAAATGAAAACGATCCTCTTTTGCATGAAGGTAAAAGTGGAGTAAAACTTACAAGTATGGTAAAGACATCGGGCTGTGCTGCAAAACTTCCGCCCGGAAAGCTTCATCATGTCATAGACAGTCTTCCTCTTATGTCAAGTGACAGGCTTCTTGAAGGTTTTGAAAATGCCGATGACGCTCTCGTTTATTCTGTCGAAGGAGATACCGTCTCCGTTCAAACGGTAGATTTTTTTCCTCCAATGGTCGATGACCCATATATTTTTGGGCAGGTTGCAGCAACAAATGCGCTTTCTGATATCTATGCTATGGGAGGAGAGCCAAATGTTGCAATGAATCTTGTATGCTTTCCGTCTTGCCTGGAACTTGATGTCCTGCGAAATATACTTTTAGGTGGAATTGATAAAGTTCGTGAAGCCGGGGCTATTATTGCGGGAGGCCATACAATAGCAGACCCCACTCCAAAGTACGGTCTTTGTGTTACAGCCTTCATGAAAAAAAGTGATGTTTGGTCAAATAAAGGAGCTCAAACAGGAGATTGCGTTGTCATTACAAAAGCTTTGGGGGTTGGAATGATGAATACAGCTGCCAAAGCCGGAGAAGTAACGAAAGAAGATTTTGATGTAACAATCAAGTCCATGACCACTCTCAACAAAAGAGCACGTGACTTGGCACGGGATTTGGGTGTTCATGCTGCAACAGATATAACAGGTTTTTCACTGTCAGGACACCTTTCTGAATGTGCCGACGCTTCCAATGTAACAATAGAAGTTTGTCTTGACAGTCTTCCAATTCTTCCCGGTGCTCTTGAGGCTGCACGTTTTGGGCTTGTTCCGGAGGGCCGTTATACCAACGAGGATTATCTTTTTTCAAAAGTTTCATTTCCCGGCACGACACCTACAGAGTTAAAAGACATTGTCTTTGGACCTGAAACAAGCGGTGGCCTTGCGCTCTTTATGGCGGAGCCTGATGCCCATACATTCATTGAAAGAATGGGCACAGATTGTGTTCGTTTAATAGGGCATGTTGTTCCAAGAACAGCTGTAAGTGTCAAATATAAGTAAAAGTTGCAAAACTTGTTTTTGAATCTTAGTTTGATGTTGCACTTTCAAATGTTTCAATAGTATAATCCAAAGTATATGACATTCCTTTTTAGGAAACAGTTTTGGAGGAAAAAATGAAGAAAGCATTGTTTGTTCTTTTAGTTCTTTGCCTCTCTTTCTCTGTCTTTGCACAGGGTGCTCAAGAAGCAAAAGCTGAAGATTCTTATGCAATCGCCATGATTACAGACTACGGCGATATCACAGACCAGTCTTTCAACCAGACAACATATGAAGCTTGTAAGGATTATGCAGAGGCTCATGGTATTACATTCAAATATTATAAGCCGGCAGGAGACAACACAGCTGACCGTGTAGCTATGGTCGAGCAGGCAATTGCAGAAGGTTTCAATATTATTGTTATGCCGGGTTATGCTTTTGCCGGTACTGTCGTTCAGGCAGCTCCTCAGTACAAAGATGTTAAGTTTGTTGCTCTTGATGTTTCTCTTGGTGATTTGCTTGGTGAAGCTGTTGGTGCAGCTTATGATTATAACCCGTCAAATTGGAACCTTGCTGATTACGTTGACCTCAGCAACGTTTACTGCATTGTTTACCAGGAAGAAATTGCCGGTTATCTTGCAGGTTATGCAACAGTTGCTCTTGGTTATACAAACCTTGGTTTCTGCGGTGGTATGGCAGTTCCTGCTGTTGTCCGCTATGGTTACGGTTTTGTTCAGGGCGCAGATGCTGCAGCAGCTAAGCTTGGCAAGAAAGGAACAATTCAGTACACATATGCAAACCAGTTCTTTGGTGATGCTGACATAACAGCAGCTATGGATGCTATGTACAAGAACGGTGCACAAGTTGTATTTGCTTGCGGTGGCGGTGTATTTACATCAGTTGCTGAAGCAGCAGAAAAAGTTAATGGAAAGGTTGTTGGCGTTGACGTTGACCAGAAACCAACCATTGACGGTCTCTATGGTAAGAGCCTTACAGTTACATCTGCAATGAAGGGTCTCTATTCTTCAACACAGTCAACATTAAAGCTTATCATTGAAGATAAAGCTTGGAATACTGTTGCCGGAACAATTGGAAACCTTGGCCTTATTTCAGGAACTGACGTTGAAGCTAACTTTGTTGGTATTCCTCTTTCAGGAACAGAGTGGTCAGATTCTTTCACACAGGCTGATTACACAGCTCTTGTCAACGATATCTTTACAGGAAAGGTCGTTGTTTCTAACGATACAACTATCTCTGCTGCAGATAACGCAAAGACACTTACAGTCAAGGATCTTGGCAATATCAAATAATTTTGACATTGTCTTTGAATTGGACCGTCTTTTGGCGGTCCTTTTTTTTCATTTTCTATTGTGATTGAGAGAGAGGTGTAATAAAATTAGTACAAATGACTTAAGGGCTTTTTCTTAAGAAGGCCTTAATATAAGGAGGCATACCTTGACAGAGCAGTATGCAATTGAAATGCTGAATATTACCAAGAGGTTCCCGGGTATTGTTGCTAACGACAATATTACCTTGCAACTTAAAAAAGGTGAAATTCATGCACTTCTTGGCGAAAACGGAGCAGGTAAGTCCACACTGATGAGTGTCCTGTTTGGTTTGTATCAGCCGGAAGAAGGAAAAATTTTGAAAGATGGTGTTGAGGTTAAAATCAATGACCCCAACGATGCTAACGCACTTGGGATTGGAATGGTACACCAGCACTTCAAGCTTGTTGAGTGTTTTAGTGTTCTTGACAACATCATTTTGGGTGTTGAACCTACCAAGCATGGATTTCTGCAAAAAGAAGTTGCAAGAGAAAAAGTACTTGCTCTGTCTGAGAAATACGGACTAAAAGTTGAGCCCGATGCCTTAATTGAGGACATTACTGTTGGAATGCAACAAAGAACAGAAATTCTCAAAATGCTGTATCGTGACAATGAAATTCTCATATTTGATGAGCCAACAGCTGTTTTAACTCCGCAGGAAATTGCAGAACTTATGCAAATAATGAAGAACCTTGCAGCAGAAGGTAAATCCATTCTTTTCATTTCACATAAGCTTGCAGAAATCATGGCTGTTTCCGATAGATGTTCAGTTCTCAGAAAAGGAAAATACATTGGTACTGTTGAAACAGCAAAAACTAATATAGAAGAGCTCTCTGCTATGATGGTAGGACGAAATGTCAATTTCCACGTAGAAAAGAAAGAAATAACACCGGGGAATGTGGTTTTAGAAGTAGACCACATGACAGTTGCTTCAAAGATTCACAAGAATAACGCAGTCAAGGATGTTTCTCTTAAGGTAAGAAGCGGAGAAATTGTTTGTATTGCCGGTATTGACGGCAACGGACAAACAGAGTTCGTTCACGGGCTTTCAGGTCTTGCACCTCTTGTTTCTGGAAAGATTATTCTTGAAGGCAAAGATGTTTCTAAGTCTTCCATTCGCCAAAAGAGTATTCTTGGTGTAAGCCATATTCCGGAAGACCGTCATAAACATGGACTTGTTTTGGATTATTCGCTGGAAGATAACCTTGTACTTCAAAATTATTTTGAACCGGAGTTTACTAACAAATTTGGTTTCTTAAAACGTGACGCAATAAGAAACTATGCTGAAAAAATCATAGAGGAGTACGATGTTCGCAGTGGACAAGGTCCAATAACAGTGGCACGTGCCATGAGTGGCGGTAACCAGCAAAAAGCCATTGTTGGAAGAGAGATTGAAAAAGCCCCGGAGCTTCTTATTGCTGTACAGCCTACAAGAGGTCTTGATGTTGGTGCAATTGAGTTTATTCACAAGCAAATTGTTGCACAACGTGATGCAGGAAAAGGCGTTCTTCTTGTATCTCTTGAGCTTGATGAAGTTATGGATGTATCGGACCGTATTCTTGTTATGTATGAAGGTGAAATTGTAGGAGAGTTTGATCCAAAGAAAACTACAGAAGAAGAACTTGGGCTTTATATGGCCGGTGCAAAGAGAATGGAGGTTAGAGCATGAAAAAGAACATTTGGCAATCTAACAGGGTACAATCTTTGCTTGCATCTTTGATTTGTGTGATTCTTGGACTTTTAATTGGTTTGATTGTTCTTTTATTAATCAATCCTAACGGAGCTTTTGGAGCAATTGGAACACTTCTCAAAAACTTTTTGATTTATCCAATGTCTTCATTAAGAATAAAATATTTTGGAGCCACTTTAGTTAAAACAGTTCCTCTTTTGCTTTGTGCTTTGAGTATCCTTTTCAGCTACAAGGTTGGACTTTTTAATATTGGATGTTCCGGTCAATATACCGCCGGATGCTGTGCAGCACTGTATGCAGCCATAAAGTGGGGTTGGGGATGGTTCCCTTGCATGCTTTTTGCAATTATAGCCGGAGCTTTTGTAGGCTCAATTGTTGGTGTTTTGAAGTCTTATTGTAATGTTAATGAAGTAATTTCCGGTATTATGCTTAACTGGATTATCCTTTATTTGACAAATACAATTCTTTCCAACGTAAAAGAGCCTACATCTCCTTATACCTTCCAACTTTCACAGTATGGCCCCGGTGCTTTACTTCCAACGTGGGGTTTGGATAAATTGTTTAACAATTCTAATGTTACAATGGCAATTCCAATTGCAATAATTATTGCTGTTCTTATTATGATAGTTTTGGACAAAACTAAGTTCGGATATGAGCTGAAAGCAACCGGATTTAACAAAAATGCTGCTAAGTACTGTGGAATGAGAGAAAACAGGAACATAATCCTTTCTCTTGCTATTTCCGGTGCATTGGCAGGTCTTGGTGCTTCCTTGTATTACCAAACAGGTATTCAGCAATGGGAGTGTACAACCGCAAGCGTCCCGGGCATGGGCTTTAACGGTATTGCGGCAACTTTCCTTGGTGGCCTTAATCCTATTGGAACAATCTTCTCCTCTTATTTTATTCAACATATAACACTGGGAGGTGCATACGTTGACAAAACAATGTACTGCTCACAAATATCGGACTTGATTTCTGCAATCATCATTTATTTGTGTGGTTTTGTTCTCTTCCTTAAGTTGATGATAAATGCTGTTATTCAAAAGATTGAAACAAAAAAGGCATTGAAGAATGAAGATTCCAAGAAGGGGGAAAACAAATGATTTTACTTATACAATATACACTTATCTTTTCATCTGTATTAATCCTCGTAGCTCTTGGCGGTTGTTTCTCCGAGCACTCCGGGGTTATAAACCTTGGTCTTGAAGGAATTATGGTTATGGGAGCCCTTGGAGGAGCACTTGCCATGAAATATCTTCCTTTGGCAATTCCCGGTTTCTTCTATGTCCTGCTTGTTTTATTCTTTGCTGTTTTGGTTGGTGTTCTTTATTCTTCACTCCTTGCTGTTGCTTGTATCAACTATAAAGCAGACCAAACAATAGTTGGAACCGCATTGAACCTGCTTGGAACAGCTGCTGCAACAGTTATTGTAAAAGCTATCAACACAGCAGAGAATGTTAACAACGTTTCATCTGAGATTTCTTATATTCAGCCAAAGAAAAATTTTGTTGCATACTTTGGAGAGTTTGAATTTAACTGGTTCATGGTCATCACTGTTATTGCTTTGGCCCTTGCATATGTCGTTTTGTATAAAACACGTTTTGGTTTAAGACTTATGGCATGTGGTGAGCATCCGCAAGCCGCAGACAGTGTTGGAATTAACGTATACAAAATGCGTTGGGCAGGAGTATTGATTTCCGGTGCATATGGCGGACTTGGAGGAATTTGCTACATTTTGGCAGGTGTTTCTGTTTGGAAGTTTGAATATGGTGTTGCAGGATTTGGATTCCTCTCATTGGCTGTAATGATATTTGGTCAATGGAAACCACATTTGATTGCACTTTCTGCTTTATTGTTTGGATTCTTCCGTGCTCTTGGAAATACTTATACCGGATTTGATTTCCTTGTGGATTTGAAATTGCCAAGTACTGTATACAACATGATGCCTTACATCATTTCTCTTATTGTCTTGGCATTGACTTCTAACCGTTCACGTGCACCAAAGGCAGAGGGTATTCCTTACGATAAGTCACAACGTTGATCCTACTATAAAAATTGCACAGGTTACTTCTTACAGCCTGTGCATATCTTGTGATTAATGAATTAATAAACAAAAACCGCAACTTGCTTGGTTTTTCCAAACTTGTTGCGGTTCTTTTTGCTAAGTCTTGAGTCTTACTCAATTACAGCAAGAACGTCTTTTATGTTAAGAATCAAATATTCTTCACCATCAATTTTTACATTTGTTCCACTGTACTTGCCATGGAGAACTTTTTGTCCAACTTTTACAGTTTTTACATCATCACCAATTGCTTCAACAACAGCAATTTGTGTTTTTTCCTGGGCTGTTTGAGGAATAAAAATACCACCAGCGGTTTTTTCTTCAACTTTGTCCATCTTAACCAAAACTCTTTCACCAAGCGGTTTGACTTTCATATATTGCGCTCCTTGTATTTCATTGTAATTCATGCCTAATGCACTGGCACTAAATGATGCTAAGCACTAAACAGAACACAGCAATAATAATCAAAAAAAAAGAAACTGGCAACTCAGAAGCTACAGCCTCAGAAACCACAGCCATGAACAGCCATGAACTACAGCCGGGATTAAGGCCGGGACCATTATTATTAGCGGTTTTTGAGTATCATACTCATTGCAAGAGATGCAAGGTGCCATTTCATGGAATGTAAACCGTTTTTAGGATAGAACACACGGCAATGACCATATTTGTATGGCAGCTCAAAATGAAGTCCTACTTTTAGTGTTGCAAGAAAAACCGCATTTGCATCATCGTGTTCTTGTACATGCTCTCCCTTAAAAGTTCCTTTGTAATCCCATCCTGCATGAGAAAATGTCATAATTCCACGGCCGGCTTTAACGTAGTTATCAACACCGGGCTCATCATATCCATATTCAACTTCTTCCGATATCTTAAAATTGGGATTTGATACAGTTTTGAGCATTTCTTCAAGTTGCCAGTCATACCATTGAGAATAATTTTCAAAACAGTGAGGATTTTTTCTATTCCATTTGAACGTAAAATCATCCTGAATTGTAGCTTTTGCCCCACAGGCGGTGCAGCAAATATCATTTCCGCTTGTTGTTATATGAAATTCTTTTCCGCAAATAGGGCATTTATAGAACATTGTCTCAAACCCCAAAGCCTTATCATCCCCAGGTACTTTAACATTGTATTTTTTCTGAAATTCAAACTCATTGTATGATAATGCTTTTGTAAGACGCTTCATAATCTCATTTGAAGGCAATGTTTTTGCTTCTTCTTCTGTAAAAAGAAGGTGTGTTTCTATGAGGACTTTTCCATTGTGGTTGTTTTTGGACCACTTGGCATTTCCAAGTCCGGCACCTTGTATTTTGGAAGTGTATACCGGTACTTTCAGAAATCTAATCATTTTGGCAATGGCAGGCGATATATATCCAAGGTGTCCACTGGAATAAACAGTGCCTTCAGGTGCAATATAAACAACACCTTTCTTTTCTTGAACAATATATTTTATTTTTTTCATTGACTCCAAATCAGTTGTGAACTGGTACTTTGGAATTGCGCCTATGGCTTTGAGCCAAAAAGCAAGTTTTTTGAATGTGAACCAATGATATGTTGCAAGAAATGATATATGAGCGGGCCTTACAGAGCCGGCAATGAATTTGTAGTCAGCATTTGAAGTGTGATTGCTAA
>CAVGEF010000130.1:0-3055 GCA_963628205.1 Bacteroidaceae bacterium | reverse complement strand
CTCGATTTTGACATGTTGTCTTTGATAACAGACTGCAACTCATTAGACGGCAATTTCAAAGCAAAAGCAAATGTTTTAGGAAAAGAATATAAAGGAACTTTCATCTTCAAAAACGGCATTCTTACAGACTGGACGCACTCCAAAGAAATGGACATTTTGCTTGATTTTGATGAGAACTTGAGAAAACCCGGCTATTTCTCTTTTAGGGATAAAGAGTTCATTTTGCATCTTGGAGGAGCTGTTATAGAAGGTCTTGAACAAGAACCGGAAAGCGAAGAACTGATTCCCACGTATTTTAACAGAAGTTTATATACGCTTGCACTCAGACTGGAAGAAAAACTCACAATCTTTGCAACAAATTGTGAAGGCAAGACCACAGAGCTTGTGAGAAAAGGCTTCTTTTTACAATAAAGCAATAAGACAATAAAGTAATAATTCAAGACACTGAATAAGGGCTCAAACTTTACGAAATAAAAATCTCTTATTTTTTTGCAAAACCTCTTTAAGAATTTAGGTTGCAAATGACCCTTGCACCGTCAAGAGTGTGATTAAGAGATGCACGGTCAACATGGACAAAGTCTGTGACATAACGGGAAAAACCACCGGTTGCAATGACTTTAACCTTATGTCCAAGCTCTTTTTCAATTTGAGATACAATTGCCGTAATTTGACCCGTAAAACCATACAAAACCCCGGCGCGTATGGAATCAATTGTATTTAAGCCAAGAACGCTTTTTGGTAAATCCAACCTTATCTCCGGAAGCTGTGCTGTATTTTCAAAAAGTGCTTTGACACTTGTCATCATTCCAGGTCCAATAGTAACACCCAAGAGCCTGCCCTGCGGCGATATTGTTGAAGTAGTAAATGCTGTTCCAAAATCAGCAACAGTTACATAATCTGTGGGATAAATATCATGAGCTGCTGCCAAATTACATATGATATCGGCTCCCAGTTCATTTGGAAGTGTTTCGTTGACAAGCCCGGTTTTTATCTTATTGCTTACAATAACAGGAATAAAACCTACCAAGTCCTTCAAAGTGTCTACAATCTCGCCCGTCAAAGACGGGACAACACTGCTTACTACAGCTTTCTCAAAACTTAAGCCTTTATCTATCAAGCCTTGAACCGCTACTCTGAACTCTAAAGACGGATTTTGACCTTTTGTTTTAATACGATTTTGTTCAAGCCACCCTTTGGCTCCAAAAGGCGCAACAACGGTATTCGTATTTCCTATATCAACAGCAATGAGCATATTTGTACCTGTTTTACAGTGCCACAGAGTTCTTTGAGCCATATTTTTCCATTCTTAAGGCTTTTATGGCCGGGTCTGATATATAATCATCAAACTTCATATAGCGGTCAATAACTCCGTTGGGTGTAAATTCAATAATCCTGTTGGCAATAGAATCAACAAATTGGTGGTCGTGAGAGTTAAACAGGACAACACCTTTGAAATCTATAAGCCCATTGTTAAGGCTTTGAATTGCTTCCAAGTCCAAATGGCTTGTAGGTTCATCAAAAATGAGACAGTTTGCACCCTCAAGCATGAGTTTGGAAAGAACACAACGCACTTTTTCACCGCCGGAGAGAACTTTACAGCTCTTTAATGCTTCATCTCCGGAAAAAAGCATTCTTCCAAGGAACGACCTAATGTAGGTTTCATCTGCATCTTCAACAAATTGACTAAGCCATTCTGTTATGGTCATATCTTCTTGGAACAAGTAGTCGTTGTTCTTTGGGAAGTATCCCTGACTTGTTGTCACTCCCCACAAATACTGGCCGCTGTCAGGCTCCATTTTGCCGGAGATAATTTCAAACAAGACTGTCTTTGCATAATGGTTAGGCCCTACGAATGCAATTTTATCGCCGTTATTTACAAGTAAATTCAAATGATCAAGCACAACTTGCCCGTCTATTGTCTTTGTTAAATCTTTTATCTCCAGTATGTTTTTGCCACACTCTCTATTTGGTTTGAATGCAACATATGGGAATCGTCTGCTTGATGGCTGTATGTCATCTATTGTAAGTTTATCAATAAGCTTCTTTCTGCTTGTAGCCTGTCTTGCTTTTGCAACGTTGCTGGAGAACCTTTGAATGAACTCTTTAAGTTCTGCAATTTTTTCTTCTCTGCGTTTTTTATCATCTTTCATTTGTTTTGCAACAAGCTGACTTGACATGTACCAGAAATCATAGTTGCCGACATAAAGCTGAATACGTCCAAAATCTATGTCTGCAATATGTGTACAAACGGTATTAAGGAAGTGCCTGTCGTGAGAAACAACTATAACTGTATTGTTGAATTCACTCAAAAAGTCTTCAAGCCAATGTATGGACTCCAAGTCCAGGTGGTTGGTAGGCTCGTCCAAAAGAAGAATATCAGGATTTCCAAAAAGTGCCTGAGCAAGTAAGACACGGACTTTTATATTATCTTCTATGTCTCCCATGAGCTTGTCATGCATTGAAACAGGAATTCCAAGACCATCAAGAAGTACACCGGCATCGGCCTCAGATTCCCAACCTCCAAGTTCTGCAAATTCGCTTTCAAGCTCAGCTGCTCTTATGCCGTCAGCCTCAGAGAATTCCTCTTTTTGGTATATCAAGTCACGTTCTTTTCGTATGTCATAGAGTTTTTTGTATCCCATAATGACAGTATCAAGAACGCTGTATGAGTTAAATGCAAAGTGGTCTTGTCTCAAAACTGCCATGCGCTGGCCGGGCGTTATGATGATTTCGCCTGTGTCAGGCTCAATTTCACCGCTTAGAATTTTCAAAAATGTCGATTTCCCGGCGCCGTTTGCACCAATTATTCCATAACAATTGCCGGGCGTGAACTTTATGTTAACATTCTTAAAAAGAACTTGCGTTCCGTATGACAAAGATATATCTGAAGCGGTAATCATTCTTTATTCTCCTTTGGCCAATCACATACACGACAAATCGTATATAGAACACAATCGTACATAAAAAAAGGCAACCTCTCAAGTAGAAGCTGCCATTTCATTAGTTCCAAGGGGAATCGAACCCCTGTTTAGAGACTGAGAATCTCCCGTCCTAA
>CAVGEF010000129.1:0-11765 GCA_963628205.1 Bacteroidaceae bacterium | reverse complement strand
ACAACCAGATCCACAATCTGGGGCTCTACCGTTGAACTACTTCCACCATTGTTTATTGACTTGAGTAAATATGCCCTAAGAGCGAAAAAAAGTCAATGCACTTCACATCTTGCTACTCTCGTACTTTCCTCAATTTACACTAGGCCTGCATTGGTTTTGCGAGCTTTGCAATAACGCACGAAGTGTGCCAAGTCAAAGGAGCTGCACACAAAACAGAAACAAGCTCTTTTTCAATCTTTTCGACCTCTGTTAAAGACATCTTTGGCTCAACTTTTGCAAACTGTGGTTTGTAACTTTTTTCCATCCAGCGTTTAACATCTTGTGGTGTTGCAACTCTTGATTCGTTAAACCTAAAGTCCTCTAATTCAACACTTCCAAAAGAGCTGTGAAGCAGGGCCGTAAGCTCATCTTTAGACCTATATGCTTTGTAAATCTCATCTTCAGCCCGCAAAAGAACATTTTTGAGAGGGCCTGTATGGATAAAGTCCGATACCCTTGAGGCCTCCTTTAATAGAGTTTCACACAAAACAACAGTACCATTTGTAGCCATTTTAGAAGAAATCAAATCAAAAATGGCTTTTACGGCAGCATTGGTATTTGTACCGGATGGAAGCAAGTTTTTTGCCATTATGTGCTCAAAAAAAGTACCTTTTTCAAGTGTTGAATCAAGTTCCTCAAAGGTGCCTTCAATAGTGTCAGAGCTTACAATTACAGGTGCGTTGATTGCATCTAAAGTTTCAATATAGTGTGAAATGTAGGTTTTTTCCTCTTGTGTGCGAACAGTTGCTACAACAAGGCCTTCCGGTGTTCTTCTAAAAGCTTCCCAAACGAGCAGGCCATGGCCCGCATTGAGTACAAGAACTCTGTCAGACCTAATGATATTGGTTTTGGCAAACATAAAGTCTCTGAGTTCTGCCAGTGCTTGACTACGGCCACCAACGGTGCGCCTAAGCCATAAATCACGGTTTTTGTCACCGGGTGAAAAAGTTAAGTTTTCCGGAAAAGCATTGATGTCAACGCTTTCAAGTTGGATTTCCCGGCGTTTGTTTACTGTGTCTGCAATGGTCTTTTCATACCCTATATTACCAACATGGTAAAAAACTTTGCCTTGAAGTTCGTTTGGCAAGTATTGTTGTGCTACCCAGTGGTCCTGATATGCATGAGGGTACATGTAACCTTCACCATGGCCAAAGCCTTTTGAGTCGCGACTTGCATCTCTCAAATGGTTTGGGACTTCACTTGCACTGGCTTCTTGTTCAACACTTTTCAGAGCATCAAAAAATCCCATTGCGCTGTTGCTTTTTGGTGCTGTTGCCAAGTACAAGGCTGCATGTGTCAGGTGGTAACGGCCCTCGGGCATGCCTATCATATTAAATGCAGCGGCATCGGACTGAACTACAACTATTGCATTAGGATCTGCAAGTCCTACATCTTCACAGGCACTTATCATCATGCGCCTGAAAATAAAGCGGGGATCCTCTCCTGCATAAACCATTTTTGCAAGCCAATACAGTGCGGCATCGGGGTCGCTTCCTCTGAGAGATTTAATGAATGCACTTATAACGTCAAAATGGTAATCGCCTTCTTTGTCATACAAAACGGCCTTTCGCTGGATGCTCTCTTCTGCTGTTTCTTTTGAAATAAAAACAGTTGGTTTCTCTGAGGCCTCAAATGCCTTGCTACTGCTGTCTTGTGGCTCTTTCTCGCTTGTGCGAGGTGTTGTTTCAACAGCGAGCTCTAAGGCATTAAGAAGGCTTCTTGCATCTCCTGAAGCAACGTCAACCAAATGCTCGAGAGCTCCCTCTTCAAAAACAACATTGAGTTTTCCATAACCTCTTTCTTTGTCTTTTATTGCTTGCCATGCAATCTTTGTTAAGTCTTCATTGGTCAATGGTTTGAGCTGAAAGATGCGGGACCTGCTCACAAGGGCAGCATTTACTTCAAAAAAAGGGTTTTCTGTAGTAGCTCCAATTAGTATGAAAGTTCCGTTTTCAACCCAAGGAAGTAGGGCATCTTGCTGGCTTTTATTCCATCTATGGACTTCATCGACAAATAAAATGGTTCTTTTTCCATAAAGATCCAGTCGTTCTTTTGCTTCCTGTATTTCGTCTCTTAGTTCTTTCACACCGCTAAGCACTGCATTAATTGTAGAAAAATGGCTTTTTGTTGTATTTGCAATCACTCTTGCAAGTGTTGTTTTTCCCGTTCCGGGCGGGCCGTAAAAAATTACTGATGACAGCTGATCTGCTTGAATTGAACGCCTTAATAGCCTACCGGGTCCCACTATATGGTCTTGACCTATATATTCATCAAGCGTTCTTGGCCTCATTCTATAAGCCAAAGGTTGAGATTTAGTTTCAATACGAGTGCTGTCGAACAATTCCATAATTTGGATTATAGCCAAAGATAGTGCATTGTCAAAGTGTTACTCGAGCCCAAAAACCTTTGCCACCGTAGGATCGGCATTGGGGTTGGGGGTCGTCCTTTCCAATGTTTCTGCTGTTTTCAGGTCTTCAAAATAGAGCTCGCAAATATAAGAAGCCATATCGTTTACAATATTGGTATTTTCAAGAGGCTTTACATCTTCATCAAACAACGTTTTGCGTACTTTTGCCCATGCATCATACTGTGTTGCAACATCTTCCCATGTGGAGAGGTCTGCACTTGTCAAAACTGTTCTGATATAAGACAAAATCCTTTCTTTATAAATTTTTTCCATTGTTTCTGTTGCACTAAAGTCACTTTCTTTGACTGTGGCTTCAGGGTCCTCAAAGGTAATTTGATTGGCCAGTGTGCTTGTCAATGTTTTGAAGCCTTCAAACCAATCCATGGTGTATGTTCGCATTGAAAGAGTCCAGTTATCAAGAAGTCTTTTCATCCCCGGAATTTGGTTTGCATTTTCCACGATAAAACTAAGGTCATTTGGCAAGAAAACATTGGTTTCTGTAATTCTGAAGAAAAAAGACGACATGGTGCTTTCATTTGCTTTTTCCAGTACGTAGTGAAGTGCATAGTCGCATTCTTCTTTCGAAGAATCGAATTTTCTTGCTGTAGAACAGGAAGTTAGCATAAAAGAGCACAGTAAAAGAATTGCAAGCATAATGCTTATGTGCTTTAGAAAGAATGAGTGCTTTGTCGTTGTTGTAAAGAGTGTTTCTTTTTTCACAATTCAATCATAGCAATATTTGTATTTTTTGCAAATTTACCGGTATGTGCAAAATCTTCAAATAAGAGTCCTTTTTTCATAAAACAGTTTATTTTATTGTCTTTATCTACAAAAGATAGTCCCACACAATCAAGAGCTATTGATGTCTCAGATTGGAATTGTGACTCTTTTGGAGTTTGCCCTAAAGTTGAATTCTGCATTTGGCATAGAGTTGTATTTGAGATGTTGCATAGAGAAGATTGAGGCACAGTGCCAGTGTACAAAGAATCTCCCGCAATTGGTTGTCCTATCCATGCAAGATGAGCTCTTATTTGGTGTCTAAAGCCTTTTGTTATTGTGCAAAAGAATGTATTGGAATTTTTTTCGTCGCAGTCGTTTTTATTGTCATTACTGCTATATGAGGTTTCACTGAGGATATTTTCATTTTCTTTGGTCTTTCTTAAAACCAAAGTTGTGTATAATTCTTTGGGTTTGGCTCTTTTCAAATCTAAAGTTGGCCGTACTTGTTTGGCACCGGGCCCAAAAGGTCTAAAGTAGCTCTCAATGATAATATTGGTTTGTTTTTCATTAATGTATAAGCTTTTTAGGCTATCGTTTGCAGTCGTTCTTGCAACATAGTATTTTTCAAACATACCGTTTTTTTGGGCTTCTTGCATATAATCATAAAAAGATTGCTCTTTTGCAAAAACAACAAGGCCTCCTGTGACTGTGTCAAGTCTGTGCAGTGCTCCTCCTTCCCACGGGTTTTTCCCTTTTACTTGCATTATTTGAGCATCATATTTTATTGCTTGGCCCAAAAGTGTATCTTGTGCATTTTGGCCTTTAAGAGGAACAGTAGGAATACCATGCGGTTTATCCATGATAATAAAAGACTTGCAATCAAAAAGGGGCGTTGCCATGCCTTGATGATAACTTGCCGTTTTCTTTTGGTCTACTATTACACCTTTATGGTTTTTGCAAAAACCTCAAGTCTTTTGCAAAACTTCCTTATGTGTGTATTTTTTGTGTGATTTACATTTATTGTGCATTTTAGAGTTCATATTGCTTGACTATGGCGCATTTTTACATGAAATTTAAGGCATGAATAACGAGAATATACTTTCAACACCAAAGACCAGAGTAAATGGTCTTCTGAAAAATGTTTATTTATGGATGACTGCCGGGCTTGCCCTTACAGGCGTTGTCGCGTATGGAGTTGCTGGCAATGAGCGTATTCTTGCTGCTGTTTACAACTCAGGATTGCTATTTGCTGTAATTATTGCTCAACTTGTACTTGTCTTTTTCCTTTCTGCAAGGCTTGAGAGGATGTCTACAGGCTCAGCTGTTGCCGCTTTTATAGGATATTCCGTCTTAAACGGTATAATGCTCAGTTCTGTATTTATTGCTTATACAGGAGTAACTGTATCAAGAGCTTTCTTTACAACAGCACTTATGTTTGCAGGTATGAGCCTTTATGCAATGTTTACAAAAAAAGATTTGTCCAGTTGGGGTTCAACACTCATGATGGCACTTTGGGGTATTCTCATTGCATCTCTTATTAACTTGCTTTTCCGTGCTGAGGCAATTTACTACCTTATTAGTATTGTTGGCGTTATTGTTTTTGCCGGCCTTACAGCTTGGGATACTCAAAAAATCATGAGAATCAATGACCAATACGGCTACAACATTGATGAAGCTACGTACATTAAGCTTTCCATAATTGGAGCATTGTCATTGTATTTGGATTTCATCAATATTTTCCTGTATCTTCTCAGGATTTTTGGTTCTTCAAGGTCCAACCGCAACTGATACCGTAACTCTCAATGCAAAAGAATTGCAATTACGCTTCAGTTAAATATTTCAGATGCATATTGTAAAGAAGATTTCTTGTGAAATTCTAAAGATTTGAGAGACTCTTGCAAAAGGGTCTCTTTTATTTTGGGGAATACTTCTCTGTGATAACTCCATTTGGATTTTCACCAATCTTGCTTGTAACAATCTCTATTCTGCGCTCAATTTTAGATAGTTCTTTATCTATTTCATTTGCAAGTTTCATTCCGTCTTCATAGAGTTCAACTGCTTTTTGGAGGTCTGTTGCAGGGTCTTGGAGAGTTTTTGAAAGTTCTTCAAGTTTGGTGAGTTTTGTTTCAAATGAAATTGTGTTGTCTTTTTTCGTTCCCATAATTTTACTCTCCTTTTGTGCCGGTTACACTTTCAACCTCAGCACTTATTTGTCCATCAAAAAGTCTTATTTTTATAGTGTCACCTGCTTTGATTTGCTTAATACTTTTTATTGTATTTCCATTTTCTCCGGATAAAATTCCATATCCTCTATCTAAAACATTAAGAGGGGATAGTGCCTGTATTTTATGAAGTGCAATATCGTAGCGGTTTTTCTTGTTGCCAAGAAGGTTTAACATTCCCATTCTTAATGATTCTGTTGCAAAATCTAGCTGCATTCTCGTATGTGAGAGCTTGTTTTCCAATTGCTTTTTTATATTTTCATAAGAAAATGAAACCAAGCGTTGTCGTGCACTCTCCAGGCGAGCTTGTACATTATCCTGCATTGACTTTACTAATTTGTCTAAAGCTTCTTTTTGACTTGATGAGTCTTGACACACAAGTTCTGCAGCTGCAGACGGTGTTGGAGCTCTAAGGTCTGCAACATAATCGCTAAGCGCCCAGTCTATTTCATGCCCAACAGCCGATATTACAGGGATATCGGACTTGAAAATAGCCTCAATTACGCAATCTTCTGAAAAAGGAAGCAGGTCTTCAATACTGCCGCCACCGCGACCAACTATCATTACAGGTGCAAGAAGAAAATCATTGACTTCTTTTATTCGTGCTGCAATAGACGGTGCTGCTTCAGGGCCTTGGACAACCGCAGGAAGAATGATTATGTCCATAAAAGGGCATCTCCTGCCTGTAATTTGCAAAATGTCCTGTAGTGCAGCGCCTGTGGGGCTTGTAATAATGGCAACTTTGTTTGGGTTTTTTGGTATGGGCTTTTTTATTGATTTTTCAAAGTATCCCAATTTTGCATAGTGGCGTTTTCTTTCTTCAAGCATTGCAAGAATATCGCCTTCGCCATAGGGTTTAATGGAGTTGCACACAAGCTGGTATGTCCCACGTGGCTCGTAAATGTTTATGTTGGCATTGACTACCACTTTTTGGCCGTCTTTGGGTACGAAATTCAACCTGTCAGCAAGGCTTTTCCAAATAACAGCGCTAATGATGGCTTTGGAATCCTTTAGGGAAAAATACCAATGCCCGGCCGATGATATTTTGAACCCTGAAACTTCACCTTCCACTGTTAAATTGTAAAAAGCTTCTTCCATTGTCGTTTTTATAATTGAAGTAAGAGCGCTGACTGTAAGTTGAGGCACTTCATCCATTCTGTCGAAAATCCTGTTTTCCAAATCCGTGGAACTTTCGTCTGATGCTGAGATGAAATCAAGCGTTGAGCCAAAGTCCTGCCTTGAGCCAAAATTCAATCTTGAGCCAAAGGGCAGGTCCGGCATTGTATCCAAAGTTGAGTCACAAGTTTTGCCAAAAGTTTTGTCAAAAGTTGTATCGTCCCTATACATTGTAAGTTCTCCTAACAATTGCACAAATTGCTGTCATTTACAGCTTTTTCATCACTAACTTGTTCTTTTATGGTTTCGTTTGTATCTTTACGCTTAACTTTGCCATTATCTTTCTTTTTCGCAAGTGCAAGTGTTGTTATAAACCCCAACAAAGCCAAGATGCCGGCAATTATGGCAAACTTTACTGTAGAAAGTGAATAAAAACCTTTAAGCAGCCCGGCAACAATAAGGGCTCCAATTGAACAAATTTCAATACAAAGATATGTTCTGAACATGAGAATGCCAACAGCTGCAAGAGCAAACCCGTATGCAATGGAAAGACCCGCTATCAGTGAATTGGAAACGTCTTGTGAAATATACAACCCGCAAATAATTGGTATATCAACAAGCAAGGCCGATATTATTTCGTAAGCTTTTTGTGGAAGTTCTGCCAAAAAGATTGTCGTTAAAGCTACAATAAGAGGAACTAGTAATTTTAGTATGATTTGCCACCAGACATTTGTAGCTTTCAGAGCCTTAATCATCCCTTGAAAGCCTATACCGCGAAGCGTAACAGAGGAAGAAAGACCCAATAGCATGCTCAAAAGGAAAAGAGCTCCAAAAGCTGAAAGAAGAGCATTTCTAACATACAAATATGGTTTTCTTTTGATTTTATAGCTTGAAAAACAAAGAGACAGTCCCAAGACAATTCCAATAGTCACAAATACAACGTTTGTAGCCACAATTTTTCCTCATAAAGAAGTTTTGCAAAATCTTTATCAAGACAGTTTTGCAAGAATTTTCTTCTCTCAATTATATCAAAAATTTAACAAAATGACAGCCTCCCTCATGGTGCTTTCTCGAGGCCCTCTCTCATGGGTGCAATATTGAAATTCAAAAAGCAATTGACCAAGCAATTTATCGTAGTTATTATTTCAATGTTGGTACATGCTGGTTTTGAAAAGAAAATTAAGAGATTTTCGTAACTTAGCATTTAGTAAAATCTAGAGTATAAACTTATGATTTCTACTAGCCAAAACCTTGTTTGATTCTTAAAAAGGAGAAGCAAAATGGCTTACAGAATCACAGATGCTTGTGCAGCATGCGGTACATGTGCTGGAGAATGTCCGGTTAGTGCAATCTCTGAGGGCGACATTTACGTAATTGATCAAGACACATGTGTACAATGTGGAACATGTGCATCGGTTTGCCCGGTGGGTGCAATCGTTGAAGAGTAATTTCACAATTGTATGTATTTAAGATAAGAAAGGCAGTCTCTTGTAGGCTGCCTTTCTTATTATGGGCCTTGTAACATGGTGCACTCACTTGCTAATGCACTCGTTTTCCAACGCACTCGTTTTTCCAAAGTACAAGGAACTTTTCAAACATTCTTAATAATCTTGATTCCAAAGCCCATGGGTTGTATGATTCGCCTGTTATGAAGAATTTAGTTCTCGCAGAAAAACCAAGTGTTGGAAAAGAGCTTGCCAGAGTGCTTGGATGCACCAATAGAGGCAAGTATCTTGAAAATGATGATTACGTTGTAACTTGGGCCCTTGGGCACCTTGTTACTCTTTGTCCTCCTGATTACTACGGGGCCGAATACAAACGCTGGCAACTCAAAGACCTTCCAATTTTACCTCAAAAGCTGGAAACAATGGTCATTGATAATGATAGAACAAAAGAACAGTTTGAAACTGTAAAATGGCTTTTGAACAGGGAAGATGTTGAAGGCGTAATCATTGCAACAGATGCAGGACGCGAAGGAGAACTTGTTGCACGCTGGATACTCAAACAAGCCGGTTGCACAAAGCCGGCAAAACGCCTTTGGATTAGCAGTCAGACAGATCTTGCCATAAAACAGGGTTTTGCAAATCTCAAACCTGCAAGTGATTATGACAATCTCTACGCTGCAGCAGAAAGCCGTTCTTATGCAGACTGGTATGTGGGTTATAACGTCTCCAGAGCCATGAGTTGCCATTTTGACACTCGTTTGAGCGCGGGGAGAGTTCAAACGCCAACACTTGCGCTTATAACGTCACGTGAGGATGAGATTGAAGATTTTGCAGGCCGATTTTACTGGACAATCAAGGCCAATTTTGGCTCTTTCAAGGCATCTTGGTATTCTTCTGACAACACAATAAGAATCCCTGAAGAAGAAAAAGCAAATGCAATAGTACAAAAGCTCAAAGGCGCAAAAGGCGTTGTCTCCAGTCTCAAAGAGACACCAAAAAGTGAAAAACCGCCTCTTGCATACGATTTGACAGAGCTTCAACGTGATGCAAACAACATATTGGGTTTTTCTGCAAAAGAAACACTAGATACATTACAAAAGCTTTATGAAGTACATAAGATTGTAACTTATCCTCGTACAGACAGCCGTTATATTACTGCGGACATTGTTCCTACAATTCCGGATCGTCTTATGGCATTAAGCGCAACAGGATTTTGGCTCAGAGCTTCCAATTATGTAAAAAACGGCATACGTACTGACTTATCACGCCTTGTAAATGATAAAATGGTAAGCGACCACCATGCACTTTTACCAACAGAGCAAAAGGTTGATTTAACAAAACTCACCAATAACGAAAGAGCTCTATGGGAGCTCATAGTTACCCGTTTTTTGGAAACATTGTCCAGCGATTATGAGTATAAAACAACAACTCTTGAAGCTACAGTTGAAGGTGAGCGTTTTGTTGCAAGACTTACTGTTCCAACTTCACAAGGTTGGAGAGATGTTGCAAGAGATATTGGAAAAAGGTCAGCTGCTCCAACAGAAGAAGATGAAGACGACGGAGAAAAAGGACTTTCTTCATTGACAGAAGGCTCTCTTGTTGAAATTGTTGATGTCGTACTAAAACGAAATTCAACACTTCCTCCGGAGCGTTATACTGAGGCAACTTTGCTATATGCAATGGAACATGCCGGCCGTTTTGTAGATGATGCAGAGCTTAAAAAGAGGCTTGAAAACGGTCTTGGAACTCCTGCAACAAGAGCCGATATCATTGAAAAGCTCATCCAGAATAATTGTATGGAGCGTAAAGAAAAGGATCTTGTTCCTACGGCAAAAGGCCGTGAACTTGTGCGTCTTGTTCCGTCACAGCTTAAGAGCGCAGAGCTAACGGGAAAATGGGAGCAAAGACTTTTTGCAATTTCTAACGGAGAAGAAAAAGAGGCTTCCTTTGTTGAAGATATCAAGAAAAATGCACGAGATCTTGTAAACCAGGTCATTGATAACCATGATAAGTTTGATCCAAACCTCATGGGCGATAAAGAAAAATTGTGTCCTTTCTGCCATTGGCCAATGATGACAGTTCTTGATGAATACGACAGGCCACACCATGTTTGCCAGCGTTTCTCCTGTGGTTATGAAGAAATGGAAGTCAAAAAACGTGTTGAAACAGCGCCTGTTGAAGTTGTACCAACACATGCAAGTGCAACACCAAGTAAAAAAGTCTTAGCTGTTGCAACTCCTGGAAACGACGGTAAAAAGCGTCTTGTAATTCGTAAAGGAGCTGTAAAAGCTGCCGTTGCAAAGTCAACTGCACAAAGCCAAGTTAAGTGGGAAACAGCCATAGAGGTTGTAAAACCAAGTCACTACAAACCTCAACGACAAGTGTGGGATAATGCAAATAAAAAAGACTTCAAAAAGATGTCTCATACAGGTTCTTCAAAGACAACTTTGTCAAGTTTTAACAAAAAACCGCAAAACGGGTTTGTAAACACAGATATAAAAGCATCTTCATCTAAAGATGGCGGAGGAACTTTTGCAGACTTCATCCGTGCTTCTGAAGAGCGTAAAAAGAGAGACGAAGAAAAACGCAAAAAGAAGTGAGTGTCTTGGAAAGCTTTTTTGCTTGCAGTTTTTGCAAGAACCACGATAAATCTTGGTAGTTTATAAAAACGATTGTTAAACCTCGTATGATTTGCTCACAATGCCGGTTATACGGGGTTTTTCCAACTATTGCATAGACTTGGGAAATCGGTCTTATAGAGTGCAATGCGTGGTTTTACTTCTTCATTTAAGACTTTGGTGTTGGTTTTGTAGCCCTTCTTGATGCTGTTGCGCCCTCTGTTTTGCCGTATGGTGAGGTTTTTTGTGTAAAAACGGTCTATTCCGTCTTGCTCTGAGCGGTCTTCAATGAGAAATTGTTTTGCATAAAACAGTACTGACATGTAAGGCATTGTGTAAGAAGGGTAGCCGTACAGCCAACAGCGCACTCCAAAATCCAGTGCCTGCCAATATGCTCCTGAAATCTCGCTGTCGTAGCCTCTAAGTCTTTGAAAAAGTGCCCGGTCGTACAGGCCAATTCCTAAAAACGGGTAGAGCGTGGCATCACATTCAGAGTTTGGCATAAAGCTCAAAGGCTCAACTTCTTTACCGTTTAGCATTGGGGCTCTCACTGTAGGAATTTTCTCGTTGCTTTTGTTAAACATCCAAGGGCATATTACAGCCGGGTGTGGGTCTTCTTTGATTTTGGCTTCCAACGGGCGCCAATCAAAAGACATAAAAGACGTGTCGCTTCTTGTTACAATGAAATAAGTTGTCATGCAGACATCGGCAAGTGCATTTATTCGTTCTGCAAGAGAAGGTGCTTTGGGGAAAACGATGAAAGTGACATTGGGAAATTGCTCTTGCATTGTTTGTTGAGAAAACCTGTCTGTTTGTGTCATGACATGAAGACAATAGTTAAAATTATTGCTGAACCAAAAAATAGTATTCTCCAAATCTTCTTTGGTTCCGGTATCCATTATGCCCACGGCAAGAAATTCTTCCATGTGTAACTTATTTATGAGTCTTCCTATATCCTGTTTTCTGCTGATTATTTGATATTTTTGCTCCACATGGCAATTTTACTAACAAAAAAAGCATTTGGCAACGTGAAGTATTGAGGTTTTTACAAAGCTCATTTTGCAAAAACTTCTCTATTAAATGTGAGTATTAAATTCTCAGGTGCCGGTATAACCGGTATGATAAAGCAGTTTTGCAAAAATCTTATACGTGATACCATAATTGAAACCATGAAGATAAATATAGTTTTATTTCAGCC